>JAYEGG010000079.1:0-4670 GCA_034658995.1 Methanobacteriota archaeon
AATGAGCATGGAATCGGATTTTTGTCCCTTGGATATGTTACTTCTGATATTAAGTCTGTGAAACTCGATGGCACCCTTGCCACAGTCGAGAATATCCTGAGCGGTGAGTACGCGATCTCAAGAACGCTTCTGATGATCACGGATGGCGAGCCGGACGCGGATGAGCAGGCGTTCCTCGACTTTGTGTTCTCAAGTGAGGGGCAGGAAATCGTTTCAAAGGTGCACTTCATACCGGTCTCGGAGTGAGTGCGAGTATATGACACGAATCGTGCATCTTTCGGATATCCACGTATCGAGCGCCCACTTTCTTGCTGATGTTGCAGAAAGCGTGGTGGAGGGCATAAATGAGATCGCTCCGGATATCGTGGTCGTGACCGGGGACTTGACCCAGAACGGCTCATATCCGGAGTTTGCAGGTGCAAAAGAGTTGATTGACAGGATCGATTGCGAAAACAAGGTGATCGTTCCCGGAAATCACGACTCAAGAAATGTTGGGTACCTGCTATTCGAAGATCTCTTCGGTGCACGGTCATCGTGTCACACATCATCCGGCGTCACGGTTGTCGGGGTGGATTCATCCCAGCCCGACATCGACGACGGGCACGTCGGCAGGGACCTGTATGACTGGATTGCGAAGAGTTTTGATACGAACGATTTCAAGGTCTTCGCGCTCCACCATCACCTGATCCCGGTTCCGATGACCGGCAGGGAGGAGCAGATTCCTGTTGATTCAGGCGATGTGCTTGAACTGCTCGATCGGTGCGGCGTTAATCTCGTGCTTTGTGGTCACAGGCATGTGTCGCATGTCTGGAGGCTGAATGAGATGTTTGTGGTAAATGCCGGGACTGCATGTTCAAACAAGATCAAGGCGAGGACAACGCAGTGCTACAACCTGATAGAGATTGATGTGGGGGGTTTGCGGATTTACCGGGTGCTCCCCAGCGGCGATCAGAAACTGGTTGTTGATACGACCCGGGTGAGAAATAAGGAGGTATAAAATGGACATAACGTTAGTAAAGAGATTTGGAATCGGTGTGGCGCTTGTCATGCTGATCGCATTCAGTGTAACGTCATCAGGGTGTCTTGATTCGAAAGCGAAATCATCTGATGAAGAGACAATAGGGACACTTAAAATCGGGCTCATCCCGACTGAGGACCAGATTGAGATCTTAAAGAAGTTCGGTCCGGTGCAGGAGTATCTGGAAACCGAACTCGGAATGAATATTGAGACATTCACAGCTACCGACTATACGTCAGTTATTGAGGCTATGCGCGCAGACAAGATCGATGTCGCATTCTTCGGTCCTTTTTCGTATGTATTAGCCGTGGAACAGGCGGAGGCAGAAGCAATCGTTACTGGCGGCACAGAAACAGGGGATGTCGCAACATACCAAAGTTGCATCGTCACGCATCCTGATTCTGGCATAACCTGCATCGAGGACCTGCTTGCTAACGCAAGTGAGATCACATTTTCGTTCGTTGATCCGGCATCGACATCAGGAAACCTGATTCCGAGGGGATATCTCCTCTCGATGGGTGTTGATCCTGATACTGACTTCAAGACGTGCATGTTTGCAGGCGGGCACGACGCATCAGGTCTTGCCGTGAAATCGGGGAATGTGGACGCGGGTGCGATATATGACATCGGATACAACCGCTTAATCGAGAGCGGTGCGGCAACCCCTGATGATCTCATCGTGATCTGGACCTCTGACCCAATCCCGAAGTCGCCTGTCGCAGTGAGGGGCGATCTTGATCCGGCACTGAAGAAACGGATCCAGCAGGCGTTTGTTGATATGCCCGAGAAAGATCCTGAGGCGATGAAGGCGTTTGAGAGCAAATGGGAGAAGAACGAACTATATGTGGCGATCGATGACAGCACGTACGAATACGTGCGGGGAATCGGCAGGGCGCTTGGATATATCTGAAACAGGGAACTGAGGGTATATGTTAACGATAGATCATCTCAGAAAGAGACTCCCTAACGGGAAACTGCTCTTGCGAGACATAAATTTCAGTGTTGGCGAGGGTGAGTTTGTAGCAATACTCGGACTCAGTGGCACTGGAAAAACGATACTTCTGCGGTGCATAAATCGTCTTACAACGCCCGACGGTGGGGAAATAGTGCTTACCGACAATGGAAGTTCACTAAATATAACACAGAGCAATGCGAGCGAGATCAAGGAGGTAAGACGGCGGATCGGCATGATATTCCAGAGTTTCAACCTCGTGAAGAGGCGGTCGGTCATCGAAAATGTGTTGATCGGCAAACTTGGAAGTGTCAGTATGATCCGGAGTCTGATGCGCAGATTCAACGACGACGATGTCGAGATGGCACACAGAGCTTTAACCCGAGTTGGGATATCTGATCTATCAGACCGCAGGGCAGGAACCTTGAGTGGCGGAGAACAGCAGCGTGTTGCGATAGCCCGGTCGATTGTGCAGGACCCTTGCATGTTACTTGCTGATGAGCCTGTCGCAAACCTTGATCCGACAACAGCAGAGGTTGTGATGGAGCATCTGAGGTCGATCTCGGTCGATAATGGCATCAGTGCACTTGCTGTCCTGCACCAGCCGGAACTTGCAAGAAGGTATGCCACACGGGTTCTCGGGGTCCGGGATGGTGTCATCGTCTATGACGGCGATGCGAGACTTTCAGACGATGACTTCGAGGTTATCTATGGGGCCAATAATGTTGCGGAATAGGTACATAATACCTGTTCTGTTTCTTTTATTTTTCATCTGGAGTGTAATAGGTACTGGGTTTTCCATAAGAGATCTGATCGCGGGGGTTCCAAACCTCAGTAACTTCATCGGGTGCATGTTCCCGCCTGCATGGGATACATTTGTGCCGCTGATAATGCCTGCCATCGAGACGATACAGATGGCGTTTTTGGGAACTGTTTTTGCGGTTGTGTTGTCTGTACCGGTTGCATTGCTTGCAGCAAACAACATCACGCCGTCAAAACCGGTGAAGGTATTTGCGAGGAGCATTATCGCGTTTACACGAACGGTGCCTGATATTGTCTTTGCGCTCATCTTTGTGTCTGCGGTGGGCTTGGGTCCGGTTCCAGGCATCCTTGCACTCGCGATTCATTCGGTCGGGATGCTCGGGAAACTGTATGCCGAGGCGATTGAGGAGGTGGATCCGGGACCTGTTGAAGCGGTCGAGGCGGTTGGGGCGGGTAAACTCCAGGCGGTATATTATGCGGTGATTCCGCAGGTTACGCCTTCGTTTGTTGCATCCACACTCTACCGGTTCGATATCAATGTCAGGTCGTCTATTGTGCTCGGGCTTGTTGGTGCAGGCGGCATCGGGTTTGAACTGATCATGGCGATGAGGCTGTTTCGATACCATGAGATGCTAACCATACTTATCATAATATTTATTGTAGTTATGCTTTCTGAATGGGCGTCCAACGCCATCAGGGCGCACGTGATCGGAGAAGAGGTTCTGAAATGAACAGGGATAAGCGATTTGAGCTGATCGCACGTGCTGGTAGCGAACGAATCTGCGAGATCGCCGAACGGATACTTGCGGATACCACTACTGCTGTTGAGGTGATCAAGAAACCGGTGGGTGGCATGATCATGATGCGTTTCAGGGATACTGCCGAGAAACGCGTCTTCAACTTAGGCGAGGTGCTGGTAACCGAGGCAGAGGTCAGGATTGGCAGTGAACTGGGTTATGCCATGGTTATGGGAAAGGATCCGGAAGCTGCGCTCGCAGGTGCGATTCTGGATGCAGCGGTCGAATCAGGGCACCCTATCACGCCAGAGATCATTGATCTGCTCAGAAGCGAGGAGAAACGGCTTAAGGAAGAGTTGCAGAAGACTTGGTCGGAGGTTGCGACCACAAAAGTGGATTTTGAGGTGATGGCGTGAGGAATTGGGAATTTGATGTGATATTTGACTCTCAGAGGATTTTTCGGTCTCTTCTCGATGCAATGGCAAATCCCGGTCGCATCATCACGCTTCCTGATATCAGGATCAAGCCCCCTGCCGCAAACATGTATCCTCTGCTCTTGCTCATGACACTTCTGGATCATGAGGTGAGTTTCTCTGTTCTAGACAGCGGGGCGTTAGTAACAGAGTATCTAAAGACAAATACCGGGAGCAAAGAGTCGAGACTCGAGAATTCTGACTTTATACTGGTCTATGGCGGCTCTTCTCATGGCTTGATACAGGGTGCAAAGGTGGGCACACTCGAGTATCCTGATGAGAGCGCAACCGTGATCTATGACGCAGGCTCGATCGGAGATAGTGATGGGGACGTCCTGCTTGAACTTTCAGGACCTGGCATTGCAGATAAACGCAAGGTAGGCGCAAGCGGCATCGAAGAGACTGAAATCGGGGATGTTCTTGCGATGCAGGATTATCCGCTCGGTCTTGATCTGATCTTCTCGGATAACGCGGGCAGGATAGCATGCATCCCCAGATCAACCACTATGAAGGTGATATAACTTGGGTTACGTACTTGTTAAAGGTGGAAGCGAAGCGATAAAGAACGCGGGCAGACTGGTTGGTTCACTCCGCAGTGCGCCGCCTCCGGAGGTTTCGCAGATCAGGGGCAGACTCCGGCTTTCTGTTGATCAGGTGATGGGTGAAGGCGGACTCTATGCGCCAGAGCTTGCAGCCCTTGCGATCAGGCAGTCAGACGGCGATTTGGT
>JAYEGG010000080.1:0-4668 GCA_034658995.1 Methanobacteriota archaeon
AAAAAATGTTCTGTTGGTTAAGAATATATAGGTTGCATGTGATTTGAGTCACGTAACCCTGCGCTATGGTGCAGGTGCACAATCGCACTGGCGGCGAGGCTCATGAAACAAGTTCCAACAGGCATACCGGGACTGGATCAAATACTGGATCGGGGATTTACACGTCCGTCAACCGTGCTGATCGCGGGCACGGCTGGTACTGGTAAGACCACGTTTACGGTACAATCCATGTTCGCAGCGGCTAAGGCTGGCGAAAAATGCCTATATTTTTCGGCGATATCCGAACCGATCGCGATGTTAAGCGGTTACATGTCCAGGTTCAGTTTCTACGACCCATTGATGTATGAGCGCGAGAATCTCATTTACTTCGATCTGAGTCGCGATATCATGAAGAACAAGGCGTATGATCTGGTGGATATCATCACTGAGAATGTCGAGGCGATCCAGCCGGACCGCATCGTAATTGATCCGATCACGACGATGGATCTACCACTGACTGATAACGAGCGCAGGCAGTTCTATTTCGACCTTTTCGTCGGAATGAAGGGCTGGAATTCTCTTGTGCTGGTCACAGGCGAGTTTACAGAGCAAAGTCTGCAAACAAGCCCGATCAGTTATGTTGCGGATTCGATCATACATCTGTCAAACGAATTGAAGAAGGGGTGCCGCGTGCGGTATCTTGATGTGCTGAAGATGCGCGGGCAGTCTTATGCAAGCGGCAAGCATGTGTACCGGATCACCGATGACGGCATCAACACATATCCTGCCCCTTCATTTGACGGGGGCGTGGTCGCTGCGCCGCGCAATCGCGTAAGCACCGGCATCGCAGGACTCGACGAGATGCTCTGTGGTGGGCTTATCAGCGGGACGACATCGATGCTGACCGGTCCGACCGGTATAGGCAAGACCACGGCAGGCGTGCATTTCATCCTTGATGGCGCGCGTCATGATGAGCCGGGACTGATTGTCTCGTTTGAGGAGAGCGCGGAACAATTGCGAAGGAACGCGTTGTCATTTGGATGGGATCTTGGTGCGCTTGAGGATAAGGGTATGCTGCAAATCCTGTATCCGCCCACCGGAGAGGTGTATTCAGGCGAGAGCCTGCTTCGGATACGGGACTGCGTTGAGAAAATCGGGGTGAAGCGAGTCCTTGTCGATTCGATCAACGGATTTGCCGGCATGTCGCCTGATGACGATAGCGATGAGTACGTTCGCAAGACATCCGGGTACCTGAAATCAAACAACATCACCACCGTATTTGTAAATGAGACCGCTGATCTTCTCGGCTCAAAACAGATCACCGAGAACGGCACCTCGTACATTATGGATGCCGTGATCATGCTCAGGTATGTGGAGATCGAGTCGGAACTGCGAAGGGCGATGTCGGTGCTCAAGATACGCGGGAGCGCGCATGATGCGGGTATCCACGAAGTCCAGATCACTGACAAGGGATTGATCGTCGTAACAGATGGGACGTCATTTGAGCAATACGAAGATATATTCAGCGGGGCACCGCGATTAGCCAGAAAGAAGGCATTTGTCAAGGCGTTTGGAGAGCGGTGACCATTCTTATGGCGGATATCGGAAACATACTTGGTGCATACTCCTTATTTCTCGCGTCGGTCACAATTCTGTTTATATTTGCGATCGGCAGGTTGTACCAGTCGAATTTCGGTAAGAAAACATATTACGAATTGTTTCTGATACCGGCAGCGCTCTTTATACTGTATGGGGTGACATGCGCGCTTGGTCGTGACTGGCATATAATTGGCTTTGTCGGAGCCGCGTTGTCGCTGGCACTTACCGTTATATTATACAAGATTATGATGAGGGTTGAAAAATGATTGATAGCATCTTAGGGGTGGCAATGCCCGTATCGATTATGTTTGCATTCTACACACTTGCACAATTCAGTGGGAAACTCGGTGACGCATTACAACTGAGACCCTATTATATGCTGTATTATGTTGCCATCGTGTTACTCTTCGCAGGCATTCAACTGGACTTACTCGGCATGGCATCAGGCACTTCCGATTATATGCCCAATGATTCTGAGTTGTCCGGAGTGATAACCGCGATCGGGATGACTATCGGCGCGGCAATCACGATCAAGTACTGGGGCTGGCTCCTCCGGTCATGAAGGATTTGGGAAGGCTTCTGCCATGCGACTCCAGCCCAAGTTGATCCTACTCTTTTTTTGCGTCTCGATCGTACCGTTTGGCATCATCGGGTATCACACGTACACCCTCTCCACCGAATCGCTGGAGGAACATGCTTTCGTACACCTAACATCAGTTGCGCATACACGGGCAGATCACCTTGGTTCATGGATTGTATATGTGCAGGATAATGCAAAGGTCGTTGCCAGCGCACCATCGGTGATCAGGAACCTCGAAGTGATGGAGACGGCGGACCCCGCTAGTATTGAATACCGGCAGGCAAAGGAGGTCATCGAGGAGTTTGGGGGTATTGCGATGGAGGGCTACGCCACGTTTGACGAGATATTTGTGCTTGACCACGGCGGCACCGTCATCGCGTCCACCAACAAAGACATCATCGGGGATAATCGGTCGTCGCGTGAATACTATCGTGAAGGTTTGCAGGCTACCCACCTGACCAGCACATACATCTCTAAGACACTTCATGTACCAACGATGCTGGTGTCTGCTCCGGTGCTGCTCGATGATAACAGAACCATCGGCATAGTGGTCTGCAGGACCAACTTCAACATGCTTCATGAAACCATACACGACCGCACAGGACTTGGAGAGACTGGCAGATCTTTCTTGATCGATAGTAACGGGTTTCTGGTCAGTGGTTTGCCCGATGGTGCGAAGACGATACCTACCATCAAGAATACCAGTGAAGATTACTGCGGCATCTACACCACCAGCAACGGGAAAGAGGTGATCATCTCCCGCATCTGGATGCCTGATCAGAAATGGTACCTGATCGCCGAACGGGATCGTGACGAGGTGTTACATCCCCTTAGCCTAATTATAGACCGGGCGATCGTAGTTACAATCTGTGTTATTGTGTTAATCTGGATATTCTCCGTATTAACCACATGGCTGATTACAAAACCGATCGAACGGCTGCATGACGGGGCAGAGGCGGTGGCAGCCGGCGACTATTCAATACAGGTTCCTGTAGTGTCAAACGATGAAATAGGGGTGCTGACCAGACGGTTCAATGAAATGACATCCGAGCTTTATGAAACGCACAGGGAACTACAGAACACGATAACCCTTGTCAATCACACCCTTGAAAACCAGAAAAGTACGCTTGAGAGCATACTCCGGAGCATACCCGACTGTGTCTTCGTGATTGATACTAATTTCGAGATAGTCATGGCAAATCCGGCTTGCAAGGCGCTTACCGGCATATCAGAGGAAGATATTATCGGAATGCTTTGTTATGATGTGTTCTCAAGCGATGCGTGTGAGCCGCAGTGCAGGCTTCAGAAATTGACCGGAGATCACGGCGGCAGCGTGTGCTGGGAGATGGATATTGTGGATGGGGATGGCAGGAGCGTTCCGATCATGACCTGTGGCGCGCCGCTGCACGGCGCCGATGGAGCGCTCATCGGGTATGTCGAGGTGCTGCGTGACGTCACCCGGATGAAGCGTGTGACTGAAGAACTGCAAAGAGCGAATGCGGAACTTGGGCTTGCGAACGTGGAACTCAAAAAACTCGACGAACTCAAGACGAACTTCATAAACATCGCATCCCACGAGCTGCGAACCCCGCTCACATCGATCATGGGCTTCACCGAGTTCGTGGCTGACGGAATGCTCGGAGAACTGAACGCCAGGCAAAAAAACGCGCTCTCAAAAGTCCTGTCAAACAGCGATCGACTGGCGCGGCTGATCAACAACATACTCGACATATCGGTGATACAGGCAGGCGGGCTGGAGTTGAAGCTCACCGAACTGGACATATCAGAACTAATAAGGGATATCGTAGCAGATATGGGGGCGCTTGCTAAGAACAAGAGTCTCACATGCACAATTGACATTCCGGACCACCTCACCATCGAGGGGGATAATGACCGCATAGAACAGGTCGTCGCAAACCTGATCGGGAACGCGATCAGATTCACGCAGGACGAGGGCAGCGTATCAATCACCGGAGTCGATGGCGGCGACTGGATCCAGGTTGCCATCCGCGATACCGGCATCGGCATCACACCAGAGGACCTGCCACACGTCTTTGAGGAGTTCTGGCAGGTCGAGAAAAGTAAAGGCATGGGTCTAGGTCTTGCGATTGTGGCAAACATCATCCACAGACACGGCGGCATCGTCTGGGCTTCAAGCGAGGTGGGGGGCGGCAGCACGTTTACATTCAAGCTGCCAAAGGAGGGTTCCTACCACCCGGATGAGTCGGATGATCCGGAGGGCACTGTCTGAAAATCCAGTGATTTCCGTAATGGTCAATTGATAAAACACCGGGTCTTTAATATCTCGCGGTGCAGTGACCAAAACCCGAAGACTTTTTGATATTTTCGAAATAAAGTTTCGGAAAACCGCAGAGGACACAGATGGGGCGAAAGACAAAAATAACAACTCTCTGTGCTCTCTGCGGTTTAATCTTCCGGTATGTGTTTAGCCAAGGCGAAAACCACGAGATTACACAAGATTTCACGAGATTAACACAGAAATCTTGTGA
>JAYEGG010000081.1:0-4653 GCA_034658995.1 Methanobacteriota archaeon
ACACAAGATTACACGAGATTAACACAGAAATCTTGTGGAAATCCGTGTAATCTCGTGGTTCCGATGTGTTTAGCTGCAATCTCATGGTTAGCTAAACACGTACACCATTAGATTTGAAGTGGATACGTAATTGGGTTGGACGAACCACAGGGTTAATTCATGGTTGGGAACATATATGATTCTACTCCGGGTTTGGAGGCATTCACGTCCATTTACCTGATATGGGAGTTACTGTGACCGAAATCATCGTGTACACAACCGAAACCTGCCCGAAATGTAAGAAACTGAAAGAATATCTGAAATCAGCAGCGGTCGAGTACGGCGAGGCTGATATGTCCACGCCTGAATCGCTCACCGAACTGCGCGTAAATGGCGTCTTCACGACGATGGCGCCTGTTCTGCAGGTCGGTGAAACGTTCCTGACTCTTGACGAGATGTTCTGCACTGTTAGGTGAGTGGTATGGATTCCTTCACAATACGGATCAAAGAACCCGCAGAAAAAAGATTGCGGAAGTTTAATAAAAACATTCAGAAACGTTTTGCTTCTAAAATCAGAAAACTGAAAGAAAATCCGGGAATACACGGCAAACCGTTAAGGGGCGCCCTCCATGGATATTGGGAATTATATTTCGAGAACAAATTTAGAATTATATACACAATAGATCCTAATGAAAAAACAGTCACAATCGAAGCTATCAAACACAAAAACGAGATTTAGATTCCGAGTTCCTGCGCAAGTTCCTCGAAATCCATGACCTTGACATCATCTCTTTTGCCTTCTCCGATCTGCGCCATGAGGTCTTTATCAGATAACACCTCTATCGTTCGCATCATTGACTCGAATTCATCCGTAGAAATGGTTACCCATCCGGTTTCGTGTCGCCCATAAGTTTTATGCATTCCATATACGTGTGTCACAGTACTGGACATTTGGATCACCTGACCATTCAGATATAGTATAATATTGATGGCGTTGTCAATGTATAAGTAATTGAGTTAGACGAACCACAGGGTTAATTCATGGTTGGGAACACATATTCTTACATTGCGGGTTTTAATCCACCCACGCCCGTTTCCATACCGGAAGGGAGTTACTATGACTGAAATCATCGTGTACACAACCGAAACCTGCCCGAAATGTAAGAAACTGAAAGAATATCTGAAATCAGCAGCGGTCGAGTACGGCGAGGCTGATATGTCCACGCCTGAATCGCTCACCGAACTGCGCGTAAATGGCGTCTTCACGACGATGGCGCCTGTTCTGCAGGTCGGTGAAACGTTCCTGACCCTTGACGAGATGTTTGACGATGACCGGATCAGAAAAGACGTGATCGATGATCTGACGGGGCGCGCATCACCATGAGGCGACCTATGCGCTCACATCCGCAGGACACCGTGCAGAAGACGCTTGACTGGAAGAGTGTGCCGCGCATGCCCCGGGTCCGCACGACAGACGGGCATCTGATGGACTGGGACCGGGATGCAATCGTAGCCCAGCTGGTTAAGGAGACGAAGCTTTCAAGGGAGTTTTACGGAATCGACCCGATAACCGTAGAAGAGGCGAAATGGGTCGCAGCAGAGGTAGAGAAGCGTATCAAGAAGATTGGTATCACGCATCTCTCAGGTCCGCTCGTGCGCGAGCTTACAAACACGATTCTCCTCGAGCGCGGGCATCCTGAGTGGAGAAACATCGCAACGCGGGTGGGAACTCCGGTCTACGACGCGCACAAGATCGATGTGGGATCCGGGTTTGAAGCAAAGGAGAATGCGAATCTTCAGGACAACGCCGAGACTTCGCATAAAAAGAAAGCTGATAAGATCTCTAAAGAGCAGTATCTCCTCCTGCTACCGCCAAAACTTTCTGATTACCATCTGAACGGAGACATTCACATCCACGACCTCGAGTACTTCGGGACCCGCAGCTTCTGCATGGACTGGGACCTTCGGTACTTCTTCTACTACGGGCTGATGCCGGATGGGAGCGGCACAAAGTCGAGTGTGGCAGGTCCTGCGAAGAAGGCAGAGGTTGCGATTCTTCATGCGGTAAAGGCTCTCGGGAGTGCTCAGACAAATTTTGCTGGCGGGCAAGGGTTCTACAACTTCCTGACGTTTCTTGCGCCGTATCTTGAGGGAATGGGCTACGAGGAGATCGAACAGCTGATGCAGATGTTTGTATACGAGATGACACAGATGATGGTCGCAAGAGGCGGACAGCTCGTATTTTCGTCAGTGCAGCTGGCTCCGGGTGTTCCGAAGCTCTGGAGGGATAAACCGGTCGTGTACAGGGGACGAATCCATAACGGCGATTCCGGTCAGGCACCGCTCCGCACTTATGGCGAGTTCGAGCGGGAGGTCAGGCTCTCGTTCAAGGCGCTGATGGCTGTGATGCTCGAAGGGGACTACTGGGGCAAGCCGTTTAACTTCCCGAAGCCCGAGATATCGATAGAACCGGATTTCATGGAGGAAGACGAGGAATTCAACAGAGAACACCCCGATCTTCCGACTTACGATGATCTGTACGGGCTTTCATTCGAACTTTCAGCAAAATTCGGTGCCCCATACTTTGATAACCAGATACCAGAGTACAGAGGGGCTGGAGAAGGAATAAGCTGCTATCAATGTTGTGCTTATAATTTCTCCTCAAATGCGGACACCGACTCAGATTTTGATAACAAACTGATCTTTGAGGACGGAAAACACTTCTCAATGGGGGCGTGGCAGGTAATCTCAATAAACTGCCCGAGAGCCGCGTACCGCGCGAATCATGATGATCAGGCACTATTCTCCGAGTTAAAACACCTGATGGATATTGCCGTGAAACTCTTCAAGATCAAGAGGGTGTGGATGCAGCAGATCGTCGAGCGCGGGCGGATGCCTTTTGCAACCCAGCGCCCGAAGGACCCGATCACCGGAGAGTACGGTTCGCAGGCTGTCGATCTCGAAGGTCTTGTATATGAAATCGGCGTCGTCGGCATAAACGAGATGGTGCAGCACCACATAGGCAGCCAGATGCATGAATCGAAGGATGCGTGGAAACTTGCAATCAGAGCGATGACCGAGATGGAGATATACTCAAAAACGCTCAGCGAGGAGCATGACATCACGATCGCGCTTGCAAGAACACCTGCCGAGACGACAACAGGCAGGTTCGCGGTATCCGACATCCTGCACCGCGAGTACTCAAAATGCGCGAAGGACGTGGTCAAAGGCGACCTTGATAATGCGCTTGCACACATCCACGAGACAAGAGACCTTCCGATATACTACACAAACGGAACGCACGTCCCGCCGGGCGCGGATGTCTCGATCGCAGAACGAATACAGCTTGAGCACGTATTCTTCCCGATCGTTGACGGCGGAAACATCATGCACATATTCCTTGGCGAGAGCATGCCAGACCCAGGCGGGCTAAGGGACTTTGCGATGCACATTGCAAAGAACACACAGACCGGCTACTTTGCGTTCACAAGAGACATGACGATCTGCGTGGACTGCAACCACATGGACTCAGGGCTCAAAGACGAGTGCTCAAACTGCGGATCAGAGAATGTGGAGCAACTATCACGAGTCACCGGATATCTCCAGGCAGTATCAGGCTGGAACGCCGCAAAGAGGCAGGAGCTTGAGGACCGGAAGCGCTACAGTGGCAGGAATCTGGTGTGATGGAGAGGCATTCCCGAAAACGTCGTGTGCATGATATAGGGAGGGGAGACTTCAGAGAATGGAGCTACAGCCATTGGTCGGGGGATAACTGGGAAATATAAATACGACAAACGATAAACTGAAGGAAAGGGTGTAAACGTGAACAACTTTAATGAAAAGGTCAGCTTCATCTGGTCTGTGGCGGATCTGTTGCGGGGACCCTACCGCCCCAACCAGTACAAGGACGTTATGCTGCCCCTAACTGTTCTGCGTCGCATGGACTGTGTGCTGGAACCAACGAAAGAAAAAGTGCTTGAAAAGCAGAAGAGTCTGGCAGACAGCAAGTTTAAGGATGCCGAACCGATCCTGAACAGGGTCGCAGGACAGTCGTTCCACAATACGAGTCCCTTCACATTCGAGAAATTGAAAGGCGACCCGGACAAGATCGCAGCCAACCTGACCCAGTACATCAAGAGCTTCTCAAGCAGTGCTCGCGAGATCATTGACCACTTTGGTTTTGAGGAGCATATCGCAAAACTCGAAAAAGCAGATCGTCTGTATCAGGTTGTTGCAAAGTTCTGCGAGATTGACCTGCACCCGGATAAAGTATCTAATATAGAGATGGGATATATCTTCGAGGAACTTATCAGGCGATTCAATGAAGCCAGTAATGAGGAGGCAGGCGACCACTTCACCCCGCGGGAAGTAATCAGGCTGATGGTTAACCTGATCTTTGCACCTGACAGCGACATCCTTACCACCAGAGGTATCGTAAAGACGCTTTACGATCCGGCAGCAGGGACGGGTGGAATGCTGTCTGTTTCTGAGGAATACCTCCGTGAATTAAATCCTGATGCAACGCTTGAGGTATTTGCACAGGACTATAATCCACAATCATATGCTATCTGCGGTTCTGATATGATGATTAAAGGTCAGGGGCTGGACAATATAATGTTTGGTGACAGTTTTACCAATGATTATTTTTCAGACAAAAACTTCGATTACATGCTG
>JAYEGG010000082.1:0-4652 GCA_034658995.1 Methanobacteriota archaeon
GAGAGCGCCTGCTCATAGTACTCTATTGCCGATCTGGCATTTCCAAGATCGTACTGGATATTACCCAGCAGATCAAGAGCCTGAGCAGCAACACCCTTACCGGCTTCTCCCAACTCTTCAGCAACCTTCAGCCCTTCTCTAACCAACTTCTCAGCTCCCTCATGATTAGCCTGCTTTAAATGAACCTCTGCAATGCCTACCAGAGCCTGGGAAGTTCGCAATTTATCCATAGATTCTTCTGCCGATTTCAGAGCGTAGTTGTAGCACTCTATTGCTTCCGTGTAATTCGCCCGTTCCCGGCAGAGATCACCATAACCGAGATAAAACGGTACGGAAATCTTTAAAACGTCATGATTGATCTTAGAACCCTCATCAATGTCCCTTCTCGATTCTTTCAAATACCCCTTCTTAATATACGCCAGTGCCCGCACAGAGAGGGCAATACCGCGAATTCGTTCGTCCATGGTCTTGAGCAACACTTCGTTTACTATCGCAATCATCCTATCCGGGTTTTCGATCTCCTTTGATACATCCCCCATAAATGGCGCCTCAAGCGACAGGATTAACTTATCCGGATCATCGGTTTCCAGAGCGGGATAACTGATCGCTCTTACAGCCTCAGCTCTTGTCAGGGGTTGCTCAACCATCTCCTCCTTGGGATTGATCTCTTTTGCTATCCTGAAGTAGAATTCCTTTATCTCGTCAAATCCTTCCCCCTCCATTTTACCTTTCATCCGGTCTATTACGCCAATAAGCAAACCCGGTTTCTTAAGATTCTTCAGATAAAGCGGTAAAGCGGGCGTCTCACTACGATTGTGAACCAGCCCTCGCATCTGCAATTCATCGATCGCTTTGCCGATCTCTTCTTCAGAAAGATTGGTCAGTTTCTGAATACCAGAGACGCCATCCGTGACAATGAGCGAGAAGAGGGCTTTGACCCAATTGGGCTTCAATGGTGAAATCCTATCGCTGACCATCGCAATAAACGCTTCATCGATAGCCTCTCCGGTTTCTTCATTCTCTGATCTGATCGAAATCACCAGATTCAGGAAATCGATCACGTCTATCGGGTCTTCAAAATTCTTAAGACAGAAGTCAAAGGTAGGTCCATCCAGAAGTTTTTCATCTATCCGTTTATCTTCATAAACAGTCTTTCTAATAGCGTCTGCCACCACATTTTTCAATTGGAATAGCCATCTTCGAGATGCCGGAACCCCCGGATCCAGGATATCGATCACCATCATCAGCGATGGAATCTGTCTAACGGACTCTAATACTTCTCTCAACTCATTCTCACTTCTGACCGAAACAGAGAGAAGAGTCCTTTTATCTACCTTTATCCCTTTTATTCGACCTACATGTCTCTTTTCAGACACGCTCCGGATCGCCTCATAATCCAGAGCCAGGAAGTCAGGATGGTAATCGCTCAAACCCCAGAGCAAGAGGCTTAGTATTTTCTCCTTTTTATTCGCTGGCATATCGAAAGGCAGCGTTTGAGGCTTCTCTAAGTAAGCAGGGTTTATCTGAAGATTCCTCAACACCGGAACTTGAAATACTTTCATTGTCAGAGTCTTCCTACATATCAAGTCCAAAAAAGGCAAGGTCTGGTGAAAGGCGGTATTTTTGCGGCTTATAGATGTTATCAGGTACGAGGATGCCATTTTCAGTCATCGTTTCATAATCCCCTTCTGAGATTTTTGTTTGATTGACGATCTCATCTCGGGTCAAGAATGGATTATCCGCACTCAGGAAGAACTTACTGATAACAGATGCTTTCTCCGGATCAAAGCCATAAAAATTGGATACAAAACCTTTAAGGTCGTCCAGCATAGTTTCCGGATTTAATTCAGTGTTGGTGCAGAGGAAGTGGACCCATGTGAGGAAGGAAAGGGGATTGACTGTTATCGTCCTTAATTGGTCAGCGATGGGCGGTAATTTTTGATCCAGAATCTTCTTCTCAGGACAGTTCTCTATTCGTTTGGCTAAAATCTCCCGGAGTGCGTCTCCTGACAAATCTTTGATTACGATTGGGTCACGGAAACTGCGGTGAAATTCGAGGGTTATGGCTTCGCTTCTGAGTACAGCGATTATCAACGATTTTCTGTGTTTGAATATCTCATGAACAAACTCAGCAATCTGATCCTTATCGTGGATCTGGTCGAGACTGTCTATTGCAATGACAACCTCCTTATCCAGATCAGAAGATACTGTTTCGATAACATGACTTAAGAGCTGCCTCAAAAATCTGGAATCGATCTCTATCTTGACCGCCCTTGTTAACTCTTCCGTTCCGGTCTCTTTACCCCCGATTCCTAGCCTTAATTTGAAGAAGTCGAGTATGCCGATTTCTGCTCCAGCCGTAGCCTCAATTTCCTCTGCTCTGCTTCTTGCCCATCCTTTGGAAACTGTACTCACACGAGATATCTCATCGAGATAGCTTATTTCGCGGATAGCCTTCTCATCCCCCTTATATTCACCCCTCAATTCCAAAACAAAGTTTTCACATACATCTCGCAGCAATTCCTCTGCGTTCCTGCTGGTCTTACCATCTACGACAACAGGAATGAAATCAATCTCCTGTTCCAAATGAGCTAAAACCTTTCTGAGAAGTATGGATTTGCCGGTTCCGCGGTCGCCATGAATCATCAGCCGTCTTTCATCCTCGCCTCTGGCGAGTATAATGCTCCGCAAAATCTCTTTGATATGGTGGTATTCGTCTTCCCGGTTGGTGAATAATATCGGGTCGATACTCTGTGGTTGTATGCATCTGGTGTAGATGGGCATTTTCCTTACCTATACAAAGAATAGTCGTCGCTTCTTTTAAAGTTTGGGGATTTCATGCCGGTTAAAGTTTTGAAGCGTCCACACGCAAAAACATTAGTAGTCATCGGATCATTCCATACATGCAATCGGCATTCACCGTTGCAGGAGGCGGCTCAAATGAACAGTAGAACCATCAGATTGCTCGGCATATCAGGAAGCCCGAGACTTGCATCCACGGATTATGTGGTTAAGGATGCGCTCGACTATGCCAGCCAGAAACACGCAGCACAAACAGAGTACATAACACTTCACAAGAGAACCATCGGATTCTGCAAGCACTGCGACTTCTGTGTCAGGAAGCGTGAGGGTTGTATCCAGAAGGACGGGATGGAGGAGATATACGAGAGACTTCTCTGGGCTGATGCCGTGCTTATAGGAACGCCGGTCTACCAGGGGACCTTGAGCGGGCAGACAAAGACGATGCTTGACCGGTTCCGTGCGCTCGTTGCCAAAGATCCGGCTGCGCTCCGGAACAAGGCGGGAGCTGCAGCGGCTGTGGGCGGCGATCGGATCGGTGGGCAGGAACTTGCGATCAGATCGATTCTTGATTTCTATGTGATCAGCGAGATGATACCTGTTGGCGGCGGCTCGTTTGGTGCGAATCTTGGGGGCACATTCTGGTCGAAGGACAAGGGCGCAGAAGGCGTCAGCGCGGATGCGGACGGGACCCGGAGCATGCGCAGGACTATCGACCGCGCAATCTCGGTTGCAGGAATAATTAAGGGATCGAGAGGTGATGCGGATGCTTAGAATCGCATGGGGGATCACCGGATGCGGAGATCAGATCGAAGAGACATTTGGAATCATGAAAGACCTCTCCGATCGCTATGATCTGGATGTCAGGGTGTATCTCTCAAAGAACGGCGAACTCGTGATGAAGTGGTACAATCTCTGGAAGGAGTTGAAAGAGCTATTCCCGAAAGTGAGTGTTGAGCACGGCGCGAACTCGCCGTTTATCGCGGGGCAGCTCCAGATGGGTAAGTTTGATCTCTTTCTGGTCTGTCCGGTGAGTGCGAACACCGCTGCAAAGATTGCGCACGGGATTGCGGACTCGCTTCTCACAAACGGCGTAGCTCAGGCGGCAAAAGCGAAAATACCGATCTACATATATCCTGCCGACCAGGACGAGGGCTCTGTCACGACGATACTGCCGGATGGGAAGGAGATGACGCTCTACATGCGAGATGTGGACATCGAGAACGCGAACCTGCTGAAACGGATGCAGGAGATCACGGTTCTTGAGAGCATAAGGGAGATTGAGGGTGTTGTGAAGGGGCACATCGATGGTGCTTAGGGTGTGAAGGGGCACTATCCAAAAGTCATCTGGTGTTTTCACTAAAAAACGTTCGTGGCACCCCATATTATGGAATAACTATAAAAGTCGCTGATATAAAGCAGGGACGTTCACGCCATCCTGGATTACACGGGATTCCACGAATCTGTTCAAGTGAGTTATAGGTAAAATATCGAGTAGAGCGCATAACGCACCTCCTGATGGGGTAATAGCATAAATAACCGATGTGATGGGGCGTCTGTTGTTGCAGTCCCACCCGACCCCTACCAAATTGACAACCTACTCAACCGATCGATATCGGTTTTGCAGGGTTCTTCCGGTCAGTTGAAAATATAATGAACCACAGATAAACGAGAGATGAACGCGGATTTGTTAACCGGATATCTCTCGTAAATCTCGCATGCATCCACGGTTAACATAACTAATGAGAGGAATGATAATAGGAAAGTAGTAAAAAGCCACTATAATTTAGATATTTCTCATTTACTTTATTGTACGTGTTTAGCTAACTATAAGATTGCAGCTAAACACATAC
>JAYEGG010000083.1:0-4652 GCA_034658995.1 Methanobacteriota archaeon
TGGATGATCTTATTCTTTATGCGCTCCTGAACCACCTCGGGAACACCGTGCAGGAATCCATAACCTGGTAGGTCGGTTATCAGCAGATCTTTGAACGCAAGGTGCGTGGGTTTTTTCGTAACTCCAGAAAGTCTCCCTGTTTTGACGCGCTTTCCGGTCAGTCTTCTGATCAGGGACGATTTTCCGACATTCGACCTGCCAGCAAATATAATCTCATGGTTAACATGCATTGTTGCTCCTGTAAGTGTATTGGTTCTGAAATGTTGAGTTGGCAGTCAGCGTTTAACTAAGTATCAGTCGGCACACAGGTATACAACTTCGGTCAAACGATTTTTTCACAACAAATTGCGTGAAAAACACCCTCCCGGGGGATGGTGATGTGCATTTTCCCGGTTCTGCCGTTTTCTGTGGTCGCTATCGGTAGCCTTCACGTGTGTGGGGATCTATGTCTAATACTGGACTTTTGGGTTAATCTTGTGAAATCTCGTGGTTTTTCGACATATCTGAACACATGCCATTTTCGTAGATGGGGCTGATGTGTGGGGTGATTGGACGTTGTAGAACATATACCATAAAAAAAACGGAAGGGGGGGGTTAAGATCTTCTACGATCTGGCAACCCCTGATGGACCTTCGAGACTGAGCATGAGAAGGAGATAATCCTTAATCTGCCTTGTTATTAGGAAATTGTTCCTGACGTGTTCTTTTCCGGTCTCGCCGAGTCTCTTAGCAAGCTCCGGATTCTTCAGGAGGTTAACGATCCGGTGTGCCGCGCCCTCAGCCGAATTCACAAGATGTCCTGTGACGCCGTCAAGGACCTGTAGCGGGATTCCGCCGGTTGCGCCGCCGATTACGGGCTTTCCCTTCCAGAGTCCTTCTGAAACCACCAGTCCGAATCCTTCTTTCAGTGATTTCTGCATGATTACGTCAGATGCTCGCTGGAATGCATTGATCTCGATCTCTGAGAACGGTGGAGACCCGATCAGTATGTGAATGTCCTCATCGCCCTCTACTTTCTGCAGGATTTCCTGGTAGACCTCCATTCCTTCAGGATCATCGGATGCAACCCCGCCAGCGATTATTAGCTGGCAGTCAATCTGCTTCTTTGCCAGTTTGTACGCATCTATGGTTCCGGGGATGTCTTTTAATCGATCGAACCGTGATATCTGGGTTATAGTTGGTTTGTCCCGGGTAATCCCGTATTTATCAAGCACCGCATCGATCTCGCTCGGTAAAAGCTCAACGTTCTTATCGCTCAATGGATCGATCGATGGCGGCACAAGAAACCGTTTGTGCTCTAGATCGGGTCTTGCAAATAATGGAGTTGAGAATACCGATGCATCGTATCCTGAAATGAAGTCTCGAAGAAAGTTCCAGATATGGGTATCAGGATTTGAGACATCGATGTGGCATCGCCAGATCCATTTTCCAGTGTTTTTTGTGCGAATCATGGCGGCTGGCTGGGGGTCGTGCATAAAGACGAAATCGCCATCGACGTTCATCTCCTCTGCATTGATCTCGTTCCAGTGCAGATACGTCTCAAACATATCCTTTTTCATGTTCAGTTCATTGATCTGGCAATCGATTCGATCCGGCGCATCTGGCTGCTTGTAGGTGCAGGTGCTGGCATCAGTGGTGTCGTCGACGTTGCCATGAAGTGCGTTGTGAAAGTTTTTCGTGACTGAAAAGAACTTGTCATCACCTCTTATCACGTCCCACGCAGTTTCAATCCCGAGTCCATTGAATAATGGGACTAAACTCGATAAGATCTCCGCAACGCCCCCTCCGGAGTATGTGGCGTTGATGTGCTGGACCTTGCCCGTGATATTCTCTGAGAGCAGTTCCAGATACTCAAGAGGCTGTCGTCCAGTAATGTCCTCATAATCCCAGATCGATCGTTTATCTGTCATAGATGCCCCCAAAATGGCTTTCTGTGATCTCGGTGGTTTCGATCCTTGATCCATTGATCCTTGTGGTGCCCATCCCTGCAAACATCGGGGGGTGCATGTTGTGATGTGTGTTGCGGTGTGTGTTGTGATGTCTTTCCATTGTCTCTCCTCACAGTGTTTTTGTGGTGCTACCGGAGCGTCTGAATCTGACAGACACAGTATCCACCACGACGACCCTAATAGTATATAGGCAAGTCACCCCATATAAAGCTATCTATTTACTATCTAATTCCCAAAAGTTATAGTAAATTGTTATAACCTGCTGGATCAGAAGAAGTTTCTGTGCTCCACCGGATTTACCAATTCGTTTAATACCACTGCCGCATAAAAACTCCACAATGAAGATCGTAGGCGTTGGCGCAGGCAAAAATCTGCTGACATCCGAGGCAATCGATGCAATCGAGAGTGCATCCACAATATACGGGTCAAAACGTGCGATTGAACTGGTGAGCGACCATATCAAGGGTGTTTGCCGCGAGATCAAGGATTACTCCGGGATATCGGAACTGCCCGACGACGTCGTGGTGCTCTCGACCGGCGATCCTATGATATCAGGTCTCGGACGGTTCGCAAAACCGGGCGATGTAGTCATTCCGGGCATATCCTCGCTGCAGGTCGCATGTGCGAGGCTCGGAATCGAGCAGACCGAGATTGCGGCAGTCACAGCACATGCACGTGACATCGACCGTGCCATGCAGATGATCCTCCGCGAACTAAAACTCGGCAAAACCGTGTTCGTTCTTCCCGATGCACGGTTCGATCTGCATGAAATATCTGAATTCTTGCTGGATCACGGATTTCCGATCCCTATTGCGGTATGCGAACAACTGGCGTACCCTGATGAGCGCATCGCGGTTGGCACAACCAGAAATCCTCCTGACGCTAAATCAAATCTATTCTCAGTCGTGATCGGGAGCGCGATCTCTCATGAGGATCTTAAAACATCGATCGGGGTTCTCGGACCTGAAGGGACATTCAGCGAGCAGGCAGCAAAGAGATGGATTGGATATTCCGCAGCAGAGCTTAGATACTTCGATGATATCGATGAGGTCGTATCTTCGGTTGGAACCGCCATCGATCTCGGCGTTGTTCCGATTGAAAACTCGCTTGAAGGCTCGATTGGACTGACGCTTGATGCGCTGCTAAGATATCCTGTAACAATCATCGGGGAGATTATTCTACCCATACAACATAGTCTGCTTGCAAAGAGCGGTGCCATTCACACAATCATGTCGCACCCGCAGGCTATTGCACAATGCAGGAGATTTCTTGAGGAAAATTACGGAAATGCAGACATCCAGGTGACTGCGAGTACCGCACACGCCGCAAAACTCGCATCTGCACAGGAAGGGTTTGCAGCGATCGCCCCGGCGGAAACTGCTGCGAAATATGGGCTTGAGATCGTCTCTGCAAACATACAGAACGCTGATGAGAATCATACGAGATTTATCGTGCTCGGGACCGATGCGGACATGCCTGCGCCGACCGGGCATGATAAAACCTCGATCATCGTGGATCTGCACAAAGACCGTCCCGGCGCGCTTTATGAACTGCTCGGTGAGTTCGCATCACGCGATATCAACCTCACAAAGATCGAGTCGTGCCCGACCAAGAAAGCTCTTGGGGATTATCTCTTTTATATTGATTTTCAGGGACATGTCCACGACGAACTGGTATCTGGTGCCATGAAATCAATCGATGGGATTGTTGCGATGCTCAAGGTGCTGGGATCATATCGTCTGGAATGATGAAACGGGCGAGTGCTGATGCGCACTGGTTGCAACCCCCGGCGATGCGACCGTATCTGGTCAAATCCATCGCCCGATTCAACGAGGCACGGGTTTGCAGTGAGGCGGGGGCTGAAATCAAGGCTTGCGGGCTGATACAGGACGGATTGGACATGCTGCGGGCAGGACTGGGCGCGTGTCAGGATCCGGGCAGCGGGATGGATTGGCTGCGGTCTGAAATGCTCGACGAACTGGCAGTATATAGTGATCGGGCGGGTTCCGGGGTTGATTTACCGTCTTTGTGGGGCATTGTAGACTGGTTATTTGATTATCCTGTGAACCGGCTGGCAATTTACGGTACATTAAGACGAGGCGAGCCCAATCACAAAATCATCGAACATATCGCGGGAGAATGGGTTAACGGGCTCGTGCGCGGGCGCATCGAAGAGCACTATGGATTTCCGTTCTTTGTCAGTGATGATCAAGGAGACATGGTCTCGGTCGAGGTATTGAGTTCTTTCGAACTGCCCGGATCCTGGGAGCGAATCGACCGGTTTGAAGGGGTCTGGTACCACAGAACTATGATACCGGTGCACGATTCCGACGGCAGCATCATTTTCATTGCTAATATCTATTGCAAATCCGAAAAGATGTTTAATCCGGGTTTATTGCATCGGGCGGCGGCGAGAGGCGAATATCTACAGGATGGTTGAATCCGGATAAAATAGAGGAGGAGAGGTCTCCTCCAGGGGGTGCGGTTATACTATTATGCTGTCGCTTGTCTCCACGTTTGCTGTTTGGTCGTATATCCATTCATTAAGCAGAACATCGTCCACAGTGAATGTGAAATTTGTGGCTCTCTGGTATCTTCCGTGATAGCGAACCCAGGAGCTCTATCAGATTGATCATCTATTCAGCCACTCGATATCGGTTTTGCAGAGTTTCCTGTCAGTTGAAAATATAATGAACCGCGGATA
>JAYEGG010000084.1:0-1744 GCA_034658995.1 Methanobacteriota archaeon
TAACTACTCAGGTATGTTGATTGGTCGCCCGATTGCGATTCTATGCTTTCTGGCAAGAAAAATAACCGCGGAGGACGCAGAGGAACGAGAGAGTGTTTAACCGTTTATTTCCCCTCCGCGTCCCTCTCTCGCACTCTGCGGTTAAATTCCCGGGTTGGTTGCGGTATGCTCCATGTTCTGGATAGTCCCTGCATAGTGAAGTCCTCCGATAGTGGTTTTTAGGTGCCTGAGTAGGTAACTACTCAACCCACACCGCAAAATTTGTTATTGATGAAATTATATTATTCATTACGATAGTTGTAAAAAAACCATTTCGTTTGATGGATGGAGAATACGATATGCGCCTACCCGCGATGAGATTCGTGCTGCTTACCAGCAAGGGGAATTTAGACGCCTTGCAGGAATCGCCATGGTCGTGACAGCCGCGATTCTTCAGGACATTGCTGCGCTATGAATCGCATCAGAACCTCGCGTGCATAGATGCACCGCAAATCCGATACGCTTAAAATGAAAGCACTGCAATAAATGAACGGGTGAATTGATTGAAGGCAGTTATTCTTGCAGCCGGTGAAGGGATGCGGTGCAGACCGCTGACGCTCACAAGATCTAAGGTGATGCTCCGGATCGCGAACAAACCGATGATTGAGTATGTGGTGCAGTCGCTTGCTGAGAGCGGTATCACAGGCATCATCATGGTTGTGGGGTATGCAAAAGAGCGCATCATGAATTATTTCGGGAATGGAAAGGATTTTGGTGTGAATATTGGATATGTGGAGCAGAAACATCAGCTTGGCACGGCTCATGCCATAAAACAGGCGAAGGATTCGGTGGGGGATGAGTTTCTCGTGTTGAATGGGGATAATCTTGTCAGCGCAGATACGATTGCTGATATTACGGAGCGACACACTGGAGGCACGTCGATTCTGACAACGTCCAGGATGGATACCTCGGGGTATGCGCTGGTGATTGAGGGTGGTGGGGTGGTCCGGGAAATTGTTGAGGGGCAGACACTGAAGAATGTCCGCAATATCAACACAGGCATCTATATCTTTGATCGGACGGTTTTTGATGCGATTGAGGAGACTTTGCGGGCTGATATCAGTGAATTTGGGATCACAGACTCGATACAGCGGATGGTTGATGCTGGCTACGAGGTGCATGCGTACCGGACAGACCACACGTGGACTGATGTGATCCATTCATGGGACCTGCTTGGCGTGAATGCGATGATTCTTGAGGGTGTGCCTGATTCTGTGCACGGACCAGACAGCAAAGTTGATGATCGCGTGGTTCTTGGCAGGGATTCGACGATTGGCGAGAACTCTTATGTGAAAGGTCCGGTCGTGATCGGGAGAAACTGTGATATCGGTCATAATGTGGTCATTGCCCCGTCGACAAGCATTGGCGATAACGTCACGATCGAGCCGTTCACATACATCAAGAACAGCGTGATCTTTGATGACGTGCATATCGGTTCGCACAGCACCATAAAAAACACCGTCGTCGGCGAGAATAATGTTATTGATAGTCATTTCGTCGTGGAGAGCAGAAGGGATCTGACAGTGGAACTGGACCGGAAACTGTATTATGCGGACGAACTTGGCACCGTGATCGGGGATGATAGCACCATTGGGTGCAATGTCTCGGTAACGGCGGGTGCGCTGATCGGGACTGGGTGCAGGATCGGTGCTGGCACTGTTGCGAGAAAACCGATACCAAGTCATGCGCTGGTGGTATAGATGTG
>JAYEGG010000084.1:1844-4616 GCA_034658995.1 Methanobacteriota archaeon
AGGGGCGTGTCGGTGATCTTGTATCGATCACCCCTGGGATCGATGGCTGCATCGGCATCGGGCACACCAGGTGGGCGACGCATGGAAAGCCGTCACCAGAGAATGCACATCCGCACAACAACTCCCTGGGCACCATTGCTGTGGTCCACAACGGGATCATTGAGAACTACATAGAACTTAAAGATCGGTTAGTCGATTCCGGGTGCGAATTTCGGTCAGAAACTGACTCAGAAGTTCTTCCGCATCTGATTGATGAATGTTACGCGGGCAATCTTGAATCATCGGTGCGGAGCGCACTATCGCGGGTCCGCGGGTCGTATGCGATCGCGGTGGTCAGCACCAGTGAGCCTGACAGGATCGTGATCGCACGGAAGGACAGTCCGCTCGTCGTCGGGCTTGGTAGCGATGGGTATTTCGTTGCATCCGATGTTGCCGCCATCCTGAAACACACGAAAGACGTGATTTTCATGGGTGATGGCGAGATCGGCGTGATAGATAAGGATGGAGTTAAAGTTACGACTCTCAGCGGGGGTTCTGTCGAAAAAAATATCGAGACAATAGACTGGGACCCTGAATCAGCAGAGAAGAGCGGGTATGAGCATTTCATGCTAAAGGAGATATTTGAACAGCCATCCGTCATCAGGGAGACGTTTTCAGGGCGAATATCGTCAGACGGGATCGATCTCGATGCGGCGCTGCCGAATGTGAGGAGAATTATTATCCTTGCCTGCGGGACCTCGTACCATGCCGGACTCTTTGGAAGGTATGTGATCGAGCGGTTCGCCAGAATCCCGGTCGATGTCGAGATCGCGTCCGAGTTCAGGTACATCGATCCGATCATCGACTGCGGCGACCTCGTGATAGCGATCACACAGTCAGGGGAGACCGCGGACACGCTTGCGGCGATCAGGGAGGCGGGGTCAAGGGGCAGCCAGAAACTCGGGGTCGTTAATATGCTTGGCAGCAGCATAACGCGAGAATGCCAGTGCATACATACGAGAGCCGGACCCGAGATCGGGGTTGCTGCCACCAAGTCATTCACCTCGCAGCTTGCCGTGCTGCTGCTTATCGCAATCCGGCTCGGGAGCGAGCGGCGAATGATCACGACCGCGGAGATGAATGATCTTGCCTCGGGACTGCGGCAGATGAGCGGTAATATCCAGCGCGTGCTAAATGATGCGCCCCGGACCCGCGAATGCGCGAAGTTGTTTGCAGGCGCCGCTCAGTTCATGTTTATGGGCAGGGGCGCAAACTACCCCTGTGCGCTTGAAGGCGCGCTGAAACTAAAGGAGATATCCTACATCCCGGCAGAGGGGTTTGCCGCTGGCGAACTTAAGCACGGTCCGCTTGCACTGATCTATGACGGGATTCCGGTGGTCGCGATCGCCACAAAGGATGGGGTGTATGAGAAGATGCTCGGCAACATCAAGGAGGTGAAGGCGAGGGGTGCTACGGTCATCGGCATCGCAAACGAGAGCGACACCGAGATAGAGCGATATGTGGATCATGTGCTCCGTGTGCCCGACGCCGACACATGGATCGCACCGATACTATCGTCTGTCGTGCTCCAGTTATTCGCATACTATGTCGCATATTATCGGGACTGCGAGATCGACAAGCCGAGAAACCTTGCAAAGAGCGTTACGGTTGAGTGATATCATGAAATTCGGATCGAGCGGGATACGTGGAGTTGTAAATACTGAGATCACATCTGAATCTGCATTGTGCATCGGGCGGGCAGTGGGATCTGAGTACCACGATGTAGTGGTTGGCAGGGACCCGAGAACCTCGTCAGAGATGATCGAATACGCGGTGGTCTCAGGGCTGCTCTCGATGGGGTGCCAGATTACGCGCGTAGGCATGGTCGCAACACCGACGCTTGCTTACGCGGCAAGGGGCCATGACTGCGGCGTCATGATCACCGCGTCGCACAATCCACCGGAATATGCTGGAGTCAAGCTCTTCAACCCCGACGGGATGGCGTTTGACTCGGGGCAGCAGGAATCGATTGAAAGGTCAATCGAAGGATCAGTCGGAGGTGCACATTCCAAACTACCACCGTTAACGACGTGGGACAACATCAATCCAGTTAGAACCGACCGAAACGCCGTCTCTGACCACATATCGATGATTCTCTCCAGTATCAGGATCGAGAAACCGATGTCGGTGGTGGTTGACTGCGGATGCGGCGCAGCATCCATGACGACACCGTATCTGCTCAGGGAACTGGGCTGCGACGTGGTCACGTTAAACAGCCAGCCCGACGGGTTTTTCCCGGGTCGCAGTTCTGAGCCCAAAGAAGAACATCTCAAGGTCTTGCGGTCGGTTGTGCGGGAGGTACATGCAGATATCGGGATCGCACACGATGGCGATGCTGACCGGATGGTTGCGGTTGACGACACCGGGCGGTTCGTGAGCAACGACCGGCTTCTCGCGTTTTTTGGGATGCGGGAGGCAGAGCGATCGATGGTCGTGCCAGTAGACACATCCATGCTCATCGACGCGGTGCTGCCCGGCGTTACGATAACCCGGACTCGTGTCGGCGATGTGTATGTTGCAGAGGAGATAAAGCGGACCCGGGCTGACTTTGGCGGCGAAGCAAGCGGAACATGGATATTTCCGAAGGTCTCGTACTGTCCGGACGGCATCTATGCCGCAGCCAGGCTCATTGAGATGGTCAGCCGGGAAGAGGCGCGATTCAGCGATCATATCTCAGCGCTACCCCGGTACGAGATAAAACGCGGGGCGCTGCCAATGCCCCATCGCGGTGGC
>JAYEGG010000085.1:0-4614 GCA_034658995.1 Methanobacteriota archaeon
GGAGGTGCTTCGCGCTCGACCGATACGAGCAATGCTCGCTCCAGAGATTCAGGAAACAGCCTTCCTCAACAGGGTTCGGCGGGCGGTTCAGTCGATTGATGATGGTTTCAAGGTCGGTTGGGGGTAGCAGGGACATTGTGGATTATCTGTCTCTATCAGGATAAATGTAATTTGGTTCGGGTTTTTGATCGGGCTTGGCACACACAGATGTGGACAAAATCGCGAAAAACCACGGCTTACTCGAGTATATTCCCTTTCATCACCTTTCTTATCTCGCCTTCGCTCGATCCATCCGGAATCACACCACCACGCCGATGCCCGCCCCGACTCCTGCATCCATCATGTCCACCTTCCGAAGTGATTTCCTCCCCGCTACAAGTAACGGGGCTTCCGTTGTTATGCCAAGTCCTGATTGTGTAAAGGTTATGGTTCCGGGCGTACCCGGAACTTCTTCCAATTTTTATCGCAGGATATATGTTATTCCTCGCTCATTTGGATATGATACCCAATTAAAGAGTAAGGTCGCATCACCGATGTTAACCTTACTGTCGCCGGTTACATCACCAATTACTTCATTTGATATTGCTTCTGAATAACCAACATCATAACCAGCATCATAACCAGCATCATAACTTCCATCATCTGGAGTGCAATGGCGATTGGTACTCTGTACTGTAAGCGTAAATCCACCGCCAAGATCCCATTCCTCGCCGGTTGTCAGTGTCTTGCGGTCACCGGAAACAAATTCAATAAAGAGCCAAGAGGATTCATTCGTCGTAGCATTAACAACTACATACCGCGATGAGTCCCACCATGTGTGATAGTATCCTTCGTTTCCATCAACTGTCAATCCTTCGTTCTCATACAACATATATTCGTTATATGCAGAAGCATTGTCTATGGTACATGTCTGTGTGTTGATCAAGAAAACATATTTAATCCTCACCAATGTAGAATCCGTACCATAAAACACATCACTTACCATACACGAAAAGATCGGTACATCTTTTTCGCCTGCAATATCCATGATATATGTATATACAGAATCATTCTTGTCAGCTCCATTGAATACCACAGTTTGAGTATCCAACGTGTTGCCATATTCTTTCAGACACAGCGTGACATTGCATGGATCGGTAGCATATTGATCTCCAGGCTCCGCCATTGCTAACCCTGCAAAGAGTAGCAATATCATTACATATATTATTGTTTTCATTTTCCATCACCGTCCTTTCGGGTCGCCAGCCAGACTGCACCGAGCCCTACAATTATTGCTACAACTATAGTCACTATACCCCGCACTTAAGTACAGGGCTTGTGCATAGCGTTTTGTCCTTTCGCGCATAATCTTGCGTCCCGATGTATTTCTCCACAACTTCCCACCCGTGACCTACTGAGCCATGATAACATCCGGGAGCCCATAGGTGATCTTTGCACCATTCTTTCAAGTGGGGGAAGTTTTGCCTGAGTATTCTGCTCGACCTGCCTTTGATCTTTTTGGCTATAAAACTCACAGAATACTTTGGAGGGTATTCTATAAACAGATGAACATGATCTATATTCACAGCCATATCGATGATCTTAATCTTCAGCTCCTTGCAGGTCGTACGGATAATTCCCTCTACAGCGAGCGCGACATCTCCGACCAGAATCTTTCCACGATACTTTGGCGTGATCACCATGTGATCAGTTAGCAGCGAAACCGTATGTCGATCATGGCGGAGTTCTCTTTGCTCCATGTGCAGATCCTTGGAATCCACCCCACATAAAACATTCTCAAGTGCGCTGTGAAAGTGAAACTCCCACGGCGTGCCACACCCCTTGCATCGACCCCCAAAACCAATCACGGCAACACCGTACGACGTCATGTGTGCATCAGAGGTACGGCGAAGACATGAATCTTGATACGTTCCATCACCAGAAGCAGTCCCCACCATCCTCACTCCTTCATCCCATACCTCTTCCGTATCTCCTGCAAATCCCTTCCCTCAGCAGACGGATCTTCAATATATCTTCTACTCAGCTCTTCCCGAATCTCTCTCATCATCCGGACCGCATCGAATTCTTTATCTTTCATCGAGCACCTCCCTTGGACTCCTTATTTCTAACAATGGGTATCCATATTTAAGGTTTACTGAATTATAAAGTCTGATCCTGCTCAGATTCACAATGTGTCTGAAATTCCAGCTCACCAGAACGTTAACCATGTTAATCGTGGCTATAGCAATATGTTGAGCGTCGACCAGACACCTCTCACTCACAGCACCATCCGCGATATACTGTCGTGCCAACATCTTTGCGTCGTCATTCAAGATAACACGTTCCTTGTGTTCCTCGGGTATCTCATTGGTTAAGTTCCGGACATACTGCGGCGCACCTTCCAGTTCCTTTAGTGTCAGATCTTAAATCACAACAACTTTCAAACCCAGATTGAACTCTCCCATCAGTTTGTTTGACCATTCCTCAAACCCATCATCGAAGCATCCTCCAAATACCGAAGTATCCGCATATACTTTTATCATCAGTCTGCCACCGCCCGAATATTAACCTCCGGCGTCATGCCGATATAGTTCCCGTAGCCTGTGATGCTCTCACTTATGCGCAAGAGGTCGCCCTTCAGGCGCACGATCGCAGCATCGTCGCCGGGACCGATTATGACGCGTTTGCTCTCGGTTGGGAATGTGCGTAGGTGCATTGCGCTTGATCGGTACGAGCAATGCTCGCTCCAGAGGTTGAGGAAGCAGCCCTCCTCGACCGGGTTTGGCGGTCGGTTCAGTCGTTTTGTGATTGCGTCGAGGTCTGTGGGGGGTAGTATGGACATGGTTTAGGTTATCGGTTTCTGGCTGGATAAATGTGATTTAGTCGTCACCGAAAAATAACATATTGAAATTTCCTGGTTCTGACGTTTTCTGTGGTCGCTAACGGTATCCAATCGCGTATGCAAAAAAACGCGGGCGCATCGCTCTCAACTTTGCGTCTCTGCGACTTTGCGACCTTGCGTTGTATCAGAGGAACGAGAAAGACGCGATGACGCAAGGGCGCAAAGATTGGAAACCATAGAATCAGAAAAACGCTACTTTATTTTTCTGCAAGCCCTTAGTTTGGGCGTTTGGGTGGGCTTGGCGCACACTCATGCGGTTTAAATATCGCATTTCTTATTTCACCTGATCGCTTGAATCCACCAAAAGTCGCATCATCCACGCGAGGACCCCGCCCCGATCTCACGTCCATCATGGCAGATACCGAAGCCCAAAGACCCAAACCTCGCCCCACACTCGGAATAAATTCCGGGGCATCTCCCGGTTGTTTCATTCCCTCTTTCTCAGAAGATATGTTACTGCTATTAATCCAGCGACTACAAACACAGCTTCAAACCCCGATGTTTTTTCTTCAGGCACCGGGGCGTAAACCAGCACGCCGCCGGGCGCAGTGAAGAGTTCCAGCCGCCCCTCACTGAGACGATAGTTTGTCGATAGGCTGAGGTTAGTGGTGTACTCCATTTCCTGAGATCTCAGCGATTCTGGCTTGAGACGGTTGAGATAGGTTGGTTCTTTCATCCTGGTAGAAGTGAACCTTATATCATCGCCGCTGACTTCGTAGGTACCAGTGTAGTCTCTATATCCTGCATGCCCGCTGAACTCACCCGCTGCAAAGGCAATGGTAATCTTTGAGTCTTTAAGAGGACTGCGTCCGTTCCATGAGCTAAGCTGCCAACCGATACCTTCAAGCGCGCTGGGGTCCATCAAGAGTTCCTCTTTCAACGTAAAAACGAGGATCGTTTCGCATGCTGCATTGTCAAGCTCCAATCGGTCATCCATTGCCCGGTAGGTGGCTGCGTCCGATAGCGCTTCAATGTAAGCTGTTTCCTGTGGCATAACACCCTTCGGCGTCAGGCAGAGTTGAGCGGTAATCGCGATCTCAGGGATCGTCAGGGTGCCATTGTCCGTCATCGTGTATTCGCCACCATAGTGGTTGCAGCCTGCGAACCCGGTAACCATCCTTGCGGCAAAGGCGATGGTGATACGGGACTCTTTCACGAGACTATTGCCATTTAATGACGTGAGTATCCACTCAGTTTCGTAGAGGTTTCCTGAACTGGCGTTTGACGCGGTATTATTGTCTGTATAGAGCGGTTCAACTGACGCACCCAATCCACACACTGCGAATACCGCTACCATCACCAGTATTGTCGGAGTTGATCTGTTTGGCATATTATTACCTCCTGTGTGTTGTATGTGTTTAGCTAAGGCGGGAAAAAACTACGAGATTGGCACGGGGAAGATAGTAGTACATACAAGATATTGATGATACGTTTGCATTTAACATCCTGCCTCCGCATACTTTCTCGTGGAAATCTGTGTAACCGTGTGGTTAGCTAAACACATACCTCATATTTAATATTTACTCAATTGTACCGTTCAATTCCGGTTAGATTCACAATTTGGAGGTTAAGCCGGGTGGTCATCTCAAAGATTCTTCACTTCACCCCCATTTTCATGTTACTGCTCCTGAGTAAATAAAAGAATGCGGTCTCATCTTGACCTTTTTCTCTTCAGCAACGCCAATCAGGTTACCGCACCGGCATTTAACCTCGTTTCCGCCTCTGACACTGTA
>JAYEGG010000086.1:0-4601 GCA_034658995.1 Methanobacteriota archaeon
TGTTATTTTTCTCTTTCGCACCCTCTGCGTTCCTCTGCGCACTCCGCGGTTTTCCGAAACGTATTTCGAAAATATCAAAAAATCTCCGATGTTTTGGTCACTGTAACTCAAGATACCAGAGACCCTACATTTTCCGCAAACGCGAGGGAGTTGACCCTCAACTACAGAAAACGTCAGAACCAGTCTTATGGTTATACTTCGCACCACCACAAACCCAAGCTTTTTTGGCTCTTTGGTAATTTGCGTTGCACATATCTCACTAATGAATAAAGTAAATAAGAAACATCTAAATTATGGTGGCTTTTTACTACTTTCCAAGCATCGTTCGCATCTTTAGTTCTATTAACCGCGGATGCCCGCGAGATACACGCGAGATACCAGGTTTAACAAATCTGCGTTCATCCGCGTTTATCTGCGGTTTATTATATTTTCAACTGACAAGAAACTCTACAAAACCGATATCGATTGGCTGAATAGGTGACCAATCCAATAGGGCTCGGGTGGGACTGCAACGCGAGATACCAGAGAGCCGCTTTTTTGATGGTCAGTTGGATGACACCAACATGAAGGACGTGACGACAGAGAGGATCTCTTTCGCGTCTTTACGCCCTTGCACCTTCGCGTTAAATCGAGAAAGAACGAAAATCGCAGTTTATGTCGTGTGCTTGATTATAGCTAAACCCGTACGCAAACTCTTTTAGTGCCCCAGTGCCAATTACTCAAACACGCGATGAGGAATATCGGTAACAAAAAGTTTGTGGTGTACTTTACCCTGACCGCCCTGTATGCGGCGCTCATCTTTTATCTCTCCTCCCAGTCACACCTCCCGAATGTTGCGGCAGGTGTGGGGGATCTGCTGCATGAAATCCTTAACATTGTAGGTGTCCGATATTTTCATATATTTGGATTTATAATAAGACACCCTGATAAACTTGAACATTTCATTGTATTCTTCGTCTTCGGCATTCTGTTGCGTCTCACAGTGTCCCACTCAAGATATCCCCCCATCCGGCAGAACGCGATGCTTGCCGCCACCCTGGTGGGCGTTGGATACGGGGCGCTCGATGAGGTCCATCAGATGCTTGTGCCGCACAGGTCTCCGAGCATCTATGATTTTATTGCGGACGCATCCGGCATCATAGCCGCCCAGATATTCATTGCACTCGTGGTGTGGGTGTATGTGAGGTTACAGAACGCCCGGAACCGTCAGGATGATCGTGATTGCTCCGAGTGCGATGCAGAAGAGAGAGAAGTTCACGCGCTCGGCGAATCTGATCAGGACATCCATAGTGATGTAGCCGGCGATGAAGGATGTGACGAACATGATGAGGATGTTGACCGGTTGTACTTCTGAGATCGTTCCGATGTCGAGCAGCATTGCGCCGAGAACAACAGGGACGCTTATTAGAAAAGAGATTGTAAGAGCGGATTTCTGTTCGATATTCCGGAGCAAAAGAGCGGTGATTGTTACGCCGGACCTCGATATTCCCGGGAGGATCGCAAAACCCTGTACAAGCCCGATGATGACCAGGTCCTTCGTTGTAATCTCCTCGCGTGTCCGGTGTGCGCTCCTGCGTGATGGTAGGTGAAGTATGATCCCGGTGAGGATTAGCATGACACCGATCATGAGGGTTGTGCCACTCCCTGATGTAAACGAGTGTTTGAGCGCAAGATAGCAGGGGATGCCGGTTATGCCGCTACACACCGCAGTTATGACAAGAATTCTCATGAGTCCTGAATCCGGGCTTAAGATCGATAAAAACTCTTTTCTGAACTTTACCAGGACGGCGCACATCGTTCCGAGGTGAAGAAAGATCGCAAGCGATATCATATCCCCGGGATGTATGTTGATGTACCGGATCATGAACAGTATCGATTGCCCCTCACTGGAAACTGGCAGCCACTCGGTTATGCCCTGAAGGATGCCAAGTATCGCTGCTTGAATCGGATCCATACAATTATATTCTGGCGTTCTCAGTTAAAGTAGATGCCGATGCTGGTAGTATCGGGTGATCTGTCTGAATACTTGTAATTATCAGATAGTTGTAACATTATAACATACATTACGTGTGATATGCGACAGACCGACAGCTTTATATGGGGTGTGGTTAATATGTCCGATCATGAAATTGGTTAGTATGGTCGATATAGGTGTACATTCACACATAGGGAAGTTTGTAGTGCTCGGAGAAGACCCAGCAGACTCAGACGGTACGCTTGTGATAGGTGATGACGCGGTCGTCAGGTCACATTCAGTGATCTACCGCGATGTCCGGATCGGGAAGAACCTGCGTACCGGGCATGGCGTGTTGATCAGAGAGGGTACGACGATTGGTGATGATGTACTTATAGGCACAGGAACGATCATCGATGGGCACACGAGCATTGGAAGTCACGTAAGCATACAGAGCAGGGTGTACATCCCGACAAACACCGTTATCGGTGATTACGTCTTTATCGGTCCGTGCGCAGTGCTCACGAACGATAAATATCCGATACGAAAGAATTATGAACTCCGCGGACCCACGCTCTCACGAGGTGCGAGCATCGGCGCAAATGCGGTGATCCTCCCCGGTGTTAAGATCGGGGAGGGCGCGATGGTGGCTGCCGGCGCATGTGTCACAAGAGACGTGCCTGACTGGAAACTGGCGATCGGATGCCCGGCAAGGACCATGGATCTGCCAGAGGATATGCAGGTGCAGAATGCGATATGAGAGTGTGAGGTGATATTATGATTCCCATTGCAAAACCGATGATAGGGTCCGTTGAGATCGATTCCGTAGTAGAGGCGATGAGATCCGGCGGGCTTGCGCAGGGACCCCGTGTGCAGGCGTTTGAGGAGCAGTTTGCGGATTATATCGGTGTTTCCCACGCTGTTGCCACGAGTTCCGGAACCGCTGCGCTGCATGTCGCGCTCCTTGCGCACGGCATCGGCGCGGGCGACGAGGTGGTGACAACGCCGTTTTCGTTCATCGCGACAGCAAACGCCGTGCTCTTCACAGGAGCAAGCCCGGTCTTTGCGGATATCGGCGAGGATTACAACATCGATCCGGAGAAGATTATGCAGGCGATAACGCCGAAAACAAAGGCAGTGCTCCCTGTGCACCTGTACGGCTGCCCGGCAGAGATGAAAGCGATTACTGAGATCGCGGAGGATCACCATCTCACCATAATCGAGGATGCGTGCCAGGCGCACGGCGCAACGTACGGGGACGATTGCAGGAAAGCGGGATCGTTCGGAACCGGCGTCTTCAGTTTCTATCCGACAAAGAACATGACAACCGGCGAAGGCGGGATGATCACGACCGATGACCCAGAGGTTGCGAAGCAGGCAAGGATGCTCAGGGATCACGGCTCAAGCAGGCGGTACGTTCATGAGATGCTCGGCTACAACCTGAGAATGACTGATATGGGCGCGGCAATCGGTCTTGTGCAGCTAAAAAAGCTCGACCAATTCAACTCCGCAAGAAGAAGGAACGCAGAGCACCTTACAGGAAAACTGAAAGGTATCCATGGGCTAACAACACCGGATAATACTCCCGGTCACGTATTTCATCAGTACACCGTGCGGGTTGCAGGTGTGGACGGGAGCCAGGGTAAAGACTGCATGAGGGACGATCTGGTGACCTATCTTGGCGAGAAAGGGATTGGAACCGGAGTATACTACCCGATCCCGATTCACAAGCAGCCGCTCTATCAGAAACTCGGGTTTCAGGAGAGTCTCCCCGTATCTGAAAGGTTCGCAAATGAGGTTCTCTCGCTCCCGGTGCACCCGGCAGTCTCAGAGGATGATCCGGATTACATAATCAAAACAATAAAGGAATATTTCGAAAACTATGTTGAGGTGAAAAAATCATGAAAGTTGGAGTAATTGGCGTCGGCGCGATGGGACAGCATCACGCCCGCGTGTATCATGAGATGGATGGCGTGGAACTGATCGGCGTATCAGACGTCGATCGCGCGCGTGCAGAAGAGATTGCGGCGATGCATGGAGTACAGGCATTCACAGACTACAAAAAGCTCCTTTCATGCGATCTTGATGCGGTGAGCGTCGCTGTGCCAACAACGCTGCACAAAACCGTTGCGATGGACGTAATATCTGAGGGCGTGCACCTTCTCGTCGAGAAACCGATCGCAAGCACGATTAAGGATGCAGACGAGATGCTGTCGGCGGCAAAGGACGCTGGCGTGCAGCTGATGGTCGGGCACATCGAGCGCTACAACCCGGCTGTTATCAGACTGAAAGAGATCATCGATTCGGAGATGCTTGGAGGCATCGCCTCCATGAGCGCACGAAGAGTCGGTCCGCACAACCCGCGCATCCGGGATGTCGGGATCATCATGGATCTCGGCGTGCACGACATCGACACAATCTCGTATCTCTACAACGAGAAGGCAGAGAGCGTCTATGCGATAGCGGGCAACGGCTCGCCAGACTCACATGAAAATCATGCAGGCATCCTCATGCGGTTTGGGAAGAACCGCGCTGGCATGATCGATGTGAACTGGCTGACCCCGCACAAGGTGAGACAGCTCACAGTTGTCGGAACAGACGGGGTCGCATACCTCGATTACATCAGCCAGACCGTGGAACTGCACGA
>JAYEGG010000087.1:0-4598 GCA_034658995.1 Methanobacteriota archaeon
CTTGTGTAATCTCGTGGTTTTTCGCCTTGGCTAAACACATACAAAAAGATTAACCGCAGAGGACGCTGAGGATCGCAGAGGGGTGTTGTTTCTCTCTCCCGTCCCTCTGCGGTTTTCGAATCGTCCCAGAAAATAATAAAAAGTGTCTCACATTGACTCGGGCGCATCGATCCCGAGCACGTCCAGCGCGCTCGCAAGCACGATTCGTGCGCACTCGACAAGCCCGATTCGTGCATCGCGAAGATCATCCGGCGCACTTAAGACGGGGGACAGCCTGTAGAATTGGTTAAACGATTCCGCAAGCTCGCGTGCGTAGATCGCCACGATATGTGGCTTCAGATTCGATGCGGCAGCATTGGTAACGTGCGAGAATCTGGCAAGCTCTTTCACAAGCGAGATCTCTGCCTCGCCGGTCAGGACAGACGGGTCGATCGAGTCGGGGACGCCTGAGGTCTTCCTGAGGATGCTGCACGCTCTTGCATGCGAGTACTGGATGAATGGTGCGCCGAGTTTATCGAAATCAAGAGCGCTCTCCCAGTCGAAGGTCGTCGCCTTCTCAGGCGATATCTTCACGATGTCGTACCTGACCGCGCCGATGCCGACCGGTAGTGAGACGCGCTTTCTGAAGTCTTCATCGGTCTCGGGTCTGCGCTTTGTCACCTCTGCAAGCGCCTGTGTCTCGACCTGATCAAGCAGATCGTCCGCAGAGATGAATTTACCAGCCCGGGTGCTCATCGACCCTTCGGGAAGGGATACAAACTCGAAAATAACGATTTCAGGTTCTTTTATCCCGCACACTCTCAGGACATAGCAGAGCTGGCTTGATATGAGCTTGTGATCAGCGCCAAGAATGTCGATCATGCGGTCGCACTGCCCTGCTTTCCATCGGTGGTATGCAAGGTCCCGCGTAACATAGAGCGATGTGCGATTGCTCCGCCGGATCACGAGATCCTTGTCGAATTCCGGCATCGGAACCGTGAGCGCGCCATCGATGGTCTCTGCAAGCCCGCTTTCCTCGAGTTCCTGCAGAAAGTCAGCTACATCACCGTCTTTCACAAACCTTGACTCATACACGAACCGATCATGATGGATGTTCATGCGCTTGAGCGTGGACGTAATCCCGGTGATAGCAAGATCCGTGGCACGATCGAACCGCTCGACCATTTCTTCGTCGCCAAGTTCGATCTTCTGCATCATCCCGTCGATCTGCAAAGAAAGATCAGGATCCTCATTGAGTTCCCGATTTGCCTGGATGTACACGTCTGCAATTGCATGATCTGTCTTTTTCTGGCGGTTAAATTCAAAACGATCAAGCGCCCATGCGACAATCGCAATCTGCCTGCCCATATCGTTGGCATAGTACTGAACCTCCACCTCGTACCCCACCTTCTTCAAAATCCTTGCAAGAGTATCGCCGATGACCGAATTTCTTATGTGTCCAACGTGCAACGGACCATTCGGGTTTGCAGAGGTGTGCTCGATGATCACCTTCCCCTTCCCGTGACCTGCACCATACAAGTCCTGTTTTTCAAAAATTTCGTATACCGTGTCGTTCAAGAATTTTTTACTGACAAAGAAGTTGATGTATGCGCCAGCAACCTCCACTCTGTCGATCAACGAGTTTTCAGGGATCCTGATTGCGTCGGCAATTGTGCCTGCGATGATCATCGGACTCTGCTTGTATTCCGATGCCAGCCTGAAGGATAACGACGATGCAAGGTCTGAATGCGCAGATTCTTCGATATATAGGTCGTCTATCAAATAACCAGCCGTATCAAGCGCAGATTTTAGCGTGGATTCAACAGCGTGTTTGAATTTAAGAAACATGGTTTTGCTCGTGTTTGTTTACGCCATTTCGGTATTGTGGCGTGGAATGGATTGTATACTCCCCCTAACCCTGCTTAAACATATCGCTGAATCGGATAATGTGCCGGCATCCGCTCGACACAACAGACATTCAGAGTAGACCTGACACTTCCATGCCAGCAAGCGTGGCGACTGTGAAGACTGTGACAACCACTCCCGAAAGCAGAACGCCCCCGAAGATCGCTGCGAGCGCATGTCCAAAACGTATCCCGAATACGAACGCTGCCGCGCATCCGGTCCATGCGCCTGTGACCGGCAGCGGGACTGCCACGAACAACAGGAGTGCGATGGTGCCATACCGCTCAAATCTTGCATTGTGCCGGTGGTACGTGCGCGTGAATAACCAGTGGAAGAAAACGTCCCAGCGCGTCCACCTCCGCAGGTAATCCGACACCACCCCGAGAAACAACAGAAGCGGTATAACCGGCAGCATGTTCCCGATCACTGCAAGCAGGTATGCTTTCAGCGGATCCATACCATACACACCAATGGCAACCGGGATCGCGCCACGGAGTTCTGCAACCGGCAGTGCTGCAATAAACACGGTTGCAACCGAATGTGGCACCGATTCAAAGAGTGCAACAAAAAAATCAATCATGCATTAATGTTATGGCACCTGCCATTGCATAACTTTTTGGCTCTCCATGGCTTGCTGCATAGTCCCGAAACCTTTGACTTCATATACCCATCTACCGTCCGATATTCAAGCTGAAGAAAAACTTAAATTCTACTCACAAAAGGGAATAAAGGGGCAAAACGAAGAGTCCCCCGGTGATGAATCATGAGACCCAAGATAACTTTGATGGGGACATTGCCGCTGATAAACGTAATTAGTTCATATTTGGTAAGGGTCAATACATGGGTTACCAAAAAGGGTCAATACATGGGCACCCTCCTTTGTGGATTTGGGGTCAATACATCGTACCCCATTTTAGGTTTTCCAGATATCCGCGGCGGCGGAGACGACTGCATCGGCGGCGGTGAGCGCAACGCCTGCGAAGCCAAAGCAGGGGCTGCCCCGGGTTCACCGCGGTCTTCGCAATTGTGGGGCTGCTTGCGGTGGTGTCGGTAGTGGCGGGGGGTGGTGGAGACGCTAGTAGGACGGTTTAGCGAAAGTTTTAGGTGTGCCGGGTGCAAAATAGCAAAAGAGATGAGTGAGCTAACAGAACAGGGTTTAAAATTATTGATCCCCACCTATTACAAGAGTGAAAAGGAGCTTTTGAAGGAAGCATTCAGGATCGTTATACGCAATAATCCGAAAATAAGGATTGACCTTGCACTGAAACTTTACAATAGCAAAAAAACGTCTTTAGCAAAGTCTGCTGAAATTGCAGGTCTTACAACGATTGAGTTCAAAGAGATTCTTGCAGATCGGGGGATAAAAAGAGAAATTGAGGGGGATGAGATAGAAGAGATCAACAGGAAGATCAAAGAGGTCTTTGGATTATTGTGGTCGCCGACAGCGACATTTTGAGCATGTTCGGAAAGGCTGGTGCGGTTTCACATCTTAAACGGTTGTTCGGGGAAATTCACATCCCACCGGCTGTGTATTATGAGCTTAGAAAGGCAAAGGAGATCGGATTCGATTTTGTGGATGACTTGATCAACAACATCATGATTCTGAATCTAAGTGGCAGCGAGTATTCCGAGTTTGTCCGGGCTTGTCGAAGATGAACGATACCTGCACAGCGGGGAACTGCAGGGGATCGTGCTATGCAGAAACCGAAACGGTGTGCTTCTGACGAATGACCGGGGGGCAAAGAATTTTTGCAAGAGAGGGGACATCGCGTATTTCGATATCAAAGGAATTATGAGGGCTTTTTACGTGGAAGCGGTGTTGAACGAAGAAGAAATAAGAAGTCTGGTTATGGTGATCGAAGAAAAGGATAATACGCGGATAAAGGGGTTCGAAGAGATTTTTGAGTGAGATCCGCATCAATGCCAGACGCTGTATCAGCTCAGCAGATGGCACATCTGTCCTGACTTTCAGTGGACTGAAATAGGCATCCCTCATATCGTCACGGTTTTAAGTGGTTTGAAATCACCGCAGAGGACGCGGAGGGTCGCAGAGTTTCATCTCTCTCTCTCTCTCTACGTTCCTCTGCGCCCTCCGCGGTTAAATTTCTTGCTTTAATCACCAGGATTTTAACCGTGTGGTATTGAGCATGTACCTTTTTGTGGGAAATTTGCTAAAAACCCATAATTTATTGAGTGTATTCAAAAATGGTGTTTTGCGGAGGGGTAACAAACACATCATATCTGTGTGACATGTTTTGGGCGGCAAGTTATATTTCGCCGAAAAAATGGGAAAGACCATAATGTGACAGGTCAAATTTGATGCCACACATGAATCAAGAAGATTGCATCCATCTGCTAAAGAAGGCTGGCTGCTCACCCGCTGTCATCGAACATTCTCTGGCAGTCGCCGAGTATGCGCGTGAGATTGCGATGCGATACAACGAGAGGCGCAGCAACCACGTCAACCTGGCTAACACCACAGATCCCGCTAATCCTGCCGATCAGGCGGACCTCGGACTGGTGACGGCGGGTGCGCTCCTTCATGATGTCGGGCGTGCACGATCCAACGGGATCAATCATGCCGTGATCGGTGCGGAGATCGCACGATCGTTTGGGCTGGATGCGACGATCGTGCGGATCATCGAGAGGCACATTGGTTCTGGCATTCCACCGGGTGAGGCAGTGCAGATCGGGCTTCCGGCAGGAGATTACAT
>JAYEGG010000088.1:0-4591 GCA_034658995.1 Methanobacteriota archaeon
AACAGAGGTGAGCGAGAGCGCAAGCACCGTATTTGAGTACCATGTAGAGAGGACATACCATGACAGCCCGCCGAGAACGTGTGTGATACTCATTAGCAGGATGATGTAGACGCCGATGTGGTATATCCCTGAATCCCGAAGGTATTTCAGCACGATGTATCCGGCAGCGTAGTAGAAGAAGACTGTAAACACGAGATACGGGATTACGAGGTCGTGTTCGACCGCGTAAACGAGTGTTGGGCTGTATTCATACTTGAGAATCCTCTCGATTCCGCCCGCAAGATAGAATGTGAGTGCATAATCGATTACGACTGCAGCAGATAGGACGAGTGGAATCGCCCTATAGCTGTGATAGATCGATTGCAAGTTCTGCGATATTTGCTGCATAATCACCGATCCTGATAAGACTGTCGAAGACGATTTCCGGTGAGGAAATGACTGTGACTGGTGTGGCAGTGGAAACTGACTTTGATAACCGTTCTTTTACCATGGCGTTCTCTGAGATAACCTCGTTTGCTAGAGACACGTTCGACTTCCGGAGCGATTCGATGCTGCTTATAACCAGATTCTGCGGAACACTGACAGATTCCCTGATCGGGGGTGCGGTAGCCGGGATGCCAGTGTGGCTGAACACTTCGGCGATCTTGACCGCATGATCCCCGATCCGCTCGAGATTCCCTGCTGCCAGCCGATAGTAGAACGACTCGATGAGGCTTAATTTATCCATCTCCAGTGACCTGATCAGGTTCAACCGGTTGACGAATTGTTTTGAGATCAGCAGGTACGCCCGATCGACCTCATCATCTCTTGAGATGATTTCTCTCAAGATTTCATCGTCCCTGGTCCTGAGATAATTGATCAGACCGTCAAGCATCAGGGATACAAGCGATGACATCCGTTTGACCCCTTTTTCTATCGTAAATTCTCCCGAATCAAGGAGATCCTGGATCACGACCTTTTCATCAGTCTCTTCAACCACCTCAAACCCGATTAAATTATGGCATGTTCTCTTCATCTCCCGCTTCATCTCCTTCGGGATGTGATCGTGATCCGCATAAACCTCGATGGACTGGTATCCCATCACATACGCACCGATAAGATCCCGCATGGCATCATCAGCGGACTTAACGGCTTCGCCGTCGACGCTTGCGTCATCGAGTTTCAATCGCTTCATGCGGGGGTCCTGCTCGTGTTCGGGCGGTGTGATCACGATCGACCCATCATCCAGGTACGAGACCCTGACAAGCGATCCGGCGACCAGCCCCGAATCGACAGCCCATCTCTTCGGTAGCGTGACTATGTATGTCGATTTCCCGGTCACCTGCACCTTTCTGGTTTCCATAGTCGCCCTCAGTTCAACTTCACCCGGTCACCTGTTGCCATATACACCACGCTTTCGCAGATATTGCCAATATGCCCCCCGATCTGCTCAAGACACTGTGCCACAGACGTCAACTGTGATTCATCGTCAAGCTTTCCCACATCCTCAATCATCAGCGTAATCGAGACCCGCCTGAGCTGGTCAAACAACGCATCGAGCTCATCGTCACGCTTCGCGATCTCGCACGCCAGATCTGAGTTTAACTCACCAAAGGCACGCAGTGCGCCGCCAAGCATCTCGCATGCTATATGTGCCATTGCGGAGATATCGATCAGTGACCTGGCGGGTTTCTTATCCTTAGTTTCGATTACAACCCTTGCAATATCCACGGCAAGGTCACTCATCCGCTCGATATCGAGATTGATCTTGACCACAGCCCCGATCGTCCGCAGATCCTGTGACACTGGCGGCTTTGGTACGGGAAGCTGCATACAGAGCACATTGATATCTGCAGAAAGACTGTCGATCCCTGCATCGCCGGTTATCACAGCTTCTGCCTGCTTGACATTGTGATCTTGCAGTGCCTCAACCGAGTCCTTGATCGCTGAATTTGCCAGTTCTCCAAGCATCAAAACGTTCTGTTGTATGCTTGCAAGTTTCATGTAGTATTGTTCTTGAACCATCATAGCCTCCTTATTCATCTATCCAAACCTTCCTGTGATGTAATCTTCCGTACTCTTCTTTTCCGGAGTTTCGAAGATATGCTTCGTCTTTCCAAGCTCAATCATCTCTCCGAGCAGGAAGAACGCGGTGTAATCAGATACTCTCGCTGCCTGCTGCATATTGTGTGTCACGATGACGATTGTGTAGTCGCGTTTTAACTCGTCGATAAGGTCCTCGATCTTGGCGGTCGATATCGGGTCAAGCGCGCTGCACGGCTCATCAAAGAGTATTACGTCAGGCTTTACTGCAAGCGTTCGTGCAATGCAGAGCCGCTGCTGCTGCCCGCCACTCATACCGAGTGCGGACATGTCGAGTTTGCCTGTCACCTCATCCCATAGCGCAGCAGCCCTGAGACTCGTCTCAACAACTTCGTCCAGTTTATGTTTATCGTGTATGCCATGAACGCGGGGACCATAAGCGATGTTGTCATAGATCGACATCGGAAAAGGATTTGGTCTCTGGAACACCATCCCGATGTTCTTCCGTATCGCTACCACGTCCGCATCACGGTCGTAGATGTTCTTGCCACCGAAGAGTAGTTCGCCGGTGATGCGGCAGTCATTTATCAGGTCGTTCATCCGGTTGATGCATCTGAGGAATGTGGATTTGCCGCATCCGGACGGACCAATCACGGCAGTGACTTTGTTCGCTGGTATATCCATCGAAACGTTCTTTAACGCCTGCGCATCGCCGTACCAGAGGTTTAAGTCATGGCTTTCGATTTGAATGTCCTTTTCCGTCATTTCATAAGCCCCAGCGATTCAATAAACTCCCTGCCCGCGATAACATCAGGTAACGTCTTCATCTCAAGCACATACGTGCTGCAAAAATCAAGCTGGCAGAGGACGCCCTCAAAATCAACAGACCCCCTGCCAGGTGCGAGATGTTCATCATACACACCGTTGTTGTCATGCAGATGCACAACCTCGATCCTGCGTCCCATACGTTCGATGAACCATTCAGGCGGGATGCCCGAGTGGTGGGCATGACCGATATCAAATGTCATGCCAAAACCGGGATGCCGGTTCAGGATACCTTGAATCGCCTCCGGGTACAGCCCGAATTTAGTTATACGCTTCTCAAAACTGTCGTTCTCAACCAGGAGTCCCGTATCCAGCCCCTCATAAGCCGCCGCAATCTCATCGAGCGATGCCGTCATGTTCTCTTTAGCCTGCGCAGTGACTCGTTTATGGTACTGCTCCGGAATGTGTCCCACGTGTATGTTCACCCAGGATTTTGAACCGACCTCTTGCAGATACTCGCCTATCCGGATCACCTGAGCAACGCAGGACGCTCGCACTCGTTCGTTCACGCTCGCAAGGTTAAATTCCCGGCTCGGAGCGTGGTATGAGATCGTGAAATCATATTCGGAAAGAACCCGCCCCAGGAGAGCAGGATCCACCGGTCCGTATACGTAATCGTTGTCCTTTCTGACCTCGATATGGTTAAATCCATTTGAATGCAGAAAATCCAGGAATTGCAGCGTGTCTTTCCCAAAACGGAGATCCAGCGCCGCGCCAATTCGTGTCATCTCACACCGCCTGCCGCATACACAACCTCCCCGCCCACAATCGTGCGTGCCACCACTGGAATTCCCATCCGTTCCGAGACGACCAGCAGATCTGCCCGTTTCCCGATCTCGATTGACCCGATCGTACCGCCCATGCCCACCGCCTCTGCCGGGTTCCGGGTGATCATATTAACAGCATCGGAAAGCGTCAGAACCCCCCGCTTCCACAGGATGAATGCAGAGTAGAGCATCGACCCCGGGCTATAATCCGAGCAGAGAAGATCAACGAGACCCGCATCGATCGCCTTGCTGGAACTGAGGTTGCCAGACGTTGACCTGCCGAGAACAACATTCGGTGCGCCCATGGAGATGGTCATGCCGAGTTCACGCCCCCTTTTTGCTGCGTCAAGCGTTATCGGGAACTCAGAGATGCGGGCACCGATGCTGTGAACCAGTTCCACCTTCTCCGGGCTGTCGTCATCATGCGATGCGATAGATATCCCTCTCGCATGAGCAAATTCCGCAACTTCCCGCATATTCCGCAGTAGCTCGCCCGCATAACCGGATTTCTTCATGATAATCCGATCAATCTCATCGTCATTTAAGCCATATATCCTCTTATGATACTCCCTGTAACGCGTATGATCTGTAAACTGCCCCTGCCCCGGCGTATGATCCATCAATGAGACAAGTTTGACGAGCGGGCTTGCGATTGCCTCAAACACGTCTTTCAGATCGCCGCTAATCTCGCATCTGACATGCGCAAAGTGATGCGTCAGAAACTCACCCCGAAGACGTGCCATCGTCTCCACGATCTCTTTTGAAGTACCAATACTCCTGCTTTTGAGTTCGTCCTCAAAGTATGCGATCGCATGTAATTTCGTTGTGATCCCCATACCCGCGTTTCTCCGGTCCAGATGCAGGAGCGCAAAGTCAACAGGAAACCTTGCGGACGGTCTTGGCGAGATTGCGGTCTCAAGATCATCCCCATGAATATCAACGATCCCTGGCAGCACGTATCCGCGGTTTGCATCGAT
>JAYEGG010000089.1:0-4579 GCA_034658995.1 Methanobacteriota archaeon
TCGGGCGACCAATCAACATACCTGAGTAGTTACGAAATGCCTTTGCATCTATCGATAAAACGGAACAAAAATGGGATCAATTTAGTGGAGGTGGATGAACGTCTTTTCATCAGCCCACATTAGACCGGGGTGCGATCTTGGATTGCGGGTTGCTTCACATCAGTTTCACAGTAACTTCGTTGTGGAATAGGGCGTACATCGGTTAAACAGGTGATTTATACCGGGGGGCTGAAAGGGTTGCAAAATGCTTGAGCTTGTATGTGATGAAAGTTGCATGTACGGTTCTTGGGCGCGGAGGCGCGAGTGATCGTCCTCCTTAGTCTACAGATTGATGTTTTTATATATCTTTCAGAAGGACCGGTGATGAGTTTTACCATGCTTTCTGGAGCGGATACACTTTTTTTGCCGGAATGGCTTACAATTCTCACTGTTGATTTGTTATTTTAGCTGAGTGTTTACTGACAAAAAGTTTATATATCATCTAAATCAACAGCGAAAAAGCACATACATCTCGGCGAGAGGCGCACAATGAAACAATATTCAGCAGACACATCGATATCCTTATGGAGGGCGCAACCCCTCATCGGCTCAGGCAGTGCTGGTGTGGTCGTACCGCGTAGAGAAACATGAGGGTGAAGCTTCAGTTTCTGGATATCATGTTCCTGCTTGGTTTTGTATTCAGCACTATGACGTATGCTTTAACTATTTATCACCTGCAAAGTGGTTTATTCTATGAATGCAATCCGTTGCTTCGTTTTTTCGTTGCGATGGGGGATTATGGCGCGGTTCTGTTCTTCAGTATGGTGTGGGCGACACTTGCCACCGGCTATTATTACATGCGTAAACGTGAGATAACCCCGTTCTGGGCGTACATGGCATTCTCATCAGTTTTTCTGGGGTTGTTCAATTTTCTGCATGATCTGATCGTTATAGCCGCGGTGTAACGATCCGATAACTTTTTGGGTGCCCGCGCCAACCCACATAACACGAGAACAACACAGGTGCGATTTCCATGAACATAGAAGACACACTGATCATGATCCCGGGTCCGGTCCCGGTCGTGCCACGCATCCTGCGTGCGATGGCAAAACCAGTCATCAACCACCGCGGCGAGGAGTTCGCGGAACTCTTTGGCGAGTGCAGAGCGCCCTTTGCAGACATGTTCCGGACAACGAACGACATCCTGCTCCTGAGCGGCTCAGGCACCAGCGGGATGGAGGCTGCGATCGGAAACCTGATTAATCGGGACGAAACGATCGTTACACCCGTGAACGGCAAGTTTGGAGAGCGGTTCCGCGATATTGGCGGGTTATACGGAAACGCAGTTCCAATCGAGTCGGAATGGGGCTACCCGATCGATCTGGATCGTGTGGCAGCCGCACTTGAAGAGGGTGCGGACGCGGTCGCGATGGTGCATAACGAAACCTCAGTCGGGATGCTTAATCCTGCAAAGGAGGTCGGGAAACTGGCACAAAAGCACGATGCACTATTCATTATGGATGGAATCACCTCAATTGGTGGATCAGAGGTTCTTGTGGATAAATGGGGGGTAGACATAGCAATTCTTGGCTCACAGAAGTGCACCGGTGCACCTCCCGGGTTTGCGGCGGTTTCGGTGAGCAAGCGCGCATTTGAGAAGATGGAAGATGTGCAAAAGCCACCGTATTATCTGGACCTCAAAGCGCACAAGAAGAGTGCTGACAAGGGTCAGACGCCATACACACCATCGATCCCGCTCTTCTATGCGGTGCAGGAAGCGCTCCGGATCGCACACGAGGAAGGGCTCCCTGCACGGATGCAGAGGCAGGCGACAGGTGCTGCGGCGGTGCGTGCTGCGGCGGATGCAATGGGAATCGAGATGTTTCCGGAGCCAGATGAACTGAGCAGGTACTCAGACACAGTCACAGCGATGAAAGTGCCATCAGGCATCGCATTTGATCAAATGAAGAAGGAGATGCTTGCTCACAAGATACTGATCGCTGGCGGGCAGGCGCATCTCAAGGGCAACATCTTCAGGATCGGGAGCATGGGCAACTTCGGACCAAAGGACATCCTGATCACAATCCAGATGCTTGAATCGGTTCTTCACAGACATGGGGTCGTCTCTGATTTCGGAGCAGGGACCGAGGCTGCATGGTCGGTGCTGGCGGTTTGATACGGGAAAAAAACGTGCCTGTGAAATGCAGGTTGCATCAGGGTCAGTTAACAACAACCACCAGGTTCAGATGAACGATATCAGCCAAGCGTTTGAATCCGCCTGTCGGGAGATCCTTGATCAGATCCTGCACCATGAAATAACAACCGAAAAAGAGCTTAACACTGCAAAAAAGCAGGTTAGCGCCAGATACAAGCTCTCAAGCCTGCCAAAGAACGCGGACATCCTTGCAGTCTGTTCGGCAGACGAGCGGGTGCTCGCGGTCCCGATACTCCAGCGAAAGCCTGTCCGCACAGTGTCAGGCGTCGCAGTGGTTGCGGTGATGACTTCGCCGTATCCATGCCCGCATGGCGCATGTATTCCGTGCCCGGGCGGTCCTGCATCCGTTTTCAACACGCCGCAGAGCTATATGGGGAGAGAGCCTGCAACCATGCGTGCGATCTCGTGTGGCTATGATCCTTACGCCCAGGTCGAAAACCGCCTGCGGCAGCTGCACCAGATCGGGCATCCGGTTGACAAGGCTGAACTGATTGTCATGGGTGGGACGTTTACTGCCCGACCGCCGGATTACCAGCAGTGGTTCGTTGGGCGGTGTCTTGAGGCTATGAACGATTTTGCAGGTTTTACAGGCTTTGCTGACTCTGGCAGGCAGGACACAGATGACCATGGCCATAATCCGGACCTTAAAACCGTTATAGCTACAAACGAGACTGCACGGGTCCGAAACATTGGAATCACCTTTGAAACCAGACCGGACGCCCTGGCAACTGGTGAAATTAACCGTCTGCTCGAGATGGGTGCAACAAAGGTTGAGATAGGCGTTCAGAGCACTTACGATCCGGTATTAAAGCTGATCAACCGCGGACACACCGTGCAGGATGCAATCGATGCCAATACGCGGCTTCGGGACAGCGGGATCAAGGTGGGGTTCCATATAATGATCGGGCTGCCAGGGTCGGATATCGACGATGATCTCCGGATGTTTGAGACGATCTTTGGCGATCCGTCGTTCTGCCCGGATCATCTGAAGATATATCCAACACTTGTGACGGAGGGGACCGTGCTGCACCAGTGGTGGAAGAACGGCAGCTACAGGTCACTTGAGAACGACGATGCGGTGGAACTGCTCGCAGGGATCAAGCGCCTGCTCCCGAAATGGGTGCGACTGCAGCGGATTCAGCGAGATATCCCCGCGCAGCAGGTCATTGCTGGCGTCACAAAAGGCAACATCCGCCAGCTTGCAGAGGCGCGGCTGTGGCAGAAAGGGGGCGCATGTCGGTGCATCCGGTGCCACGAGGTCGGTCATGCAACGCTTCGTGGCATAAAGCCAGTACCAGGACCCGGGGCAATCGAACTGCTTATTGAGACCTACAGGGCATGTGGCGGCACCGAGCACTTCATATCGTTCGAGGACGTGGCAAATAACGTCCTGATCGGGTTTCTGCGGCTGCGATTCCCTCATTCCCCACACCGGGCTGAGCTTATGGGGGCAGCGCTCGTGCGCGAACTGGTGGTGTACGGCGGGATGGTGGGCATAGGCACCGATCCCGGCAAGCACCAGTGGCAGCACCGCGGTTACGGGAAGAAGCTGCTTGATGCGGCAGAAGAGGTCGCGTCAGCGCACGGATTCGAAAAAATAGCGGTCACAAGCGGCATCGGCGTGCGCGAGTACTACGGGAAACAGGGGTATGTGCGGGAGGGCGCGTACATGATAAAAGGTCTTTAGGCGTGTCAGGGGTTTTTATGGCATATACGCTATAATGCTCAGTCATTCTACACACCATTTTCATTTACGAAAAAAAACACAGATTTCCATAAGATTCCTGTGTTAATCTCGTGAAATCTTGTGCAATCTCGTGGTTTTACATGCAGATATCCACACAATACTCGAGTAAGTACCGGACATCGACGACATGATGCACATATTCATTACTCGGGATCCTCAAATCCGGAGATATCCCCTGAAACATTCCCATACATCGATGCCAAGGTATGTTAGCCATGTGAATATGATGCCCTGAAGCAGCAGCCCCACAAAAAGTGCGGGCAGGGTCTTGTGCAGCGATATGTCGATCAGGGCAGCGCCGATTCCAGTGAAGTATCCACCAAATGTTGGTGTTGCCAGAACGATTCCGATGCTACCATATTTTGTTGTATAGCTCTCGGTTTTTTCGTGTGCTCTGTTAAGATACCACGAAATACGTTTAAACCTTCTGATTACATCGATAATTCGGTAGAACAGAAATATCGGTAGTAAATTCCCGATAGAGGACACGACGATCACTGCGGCAGGGTTGATGCCGCAGGCGACCCCCATCGGGACGCCGACCCCTGCTCCGAGTGGGCTAATGCTCACCAGAAAAACATCGATGATGTCCATGTTGATTCATCTGTTTTCCTCGACTTGTACTTTGTTATAGCTAT
>JAYEGG010000090.1:0-4562 GCA_034658995.1 Methanobacteriota archaeon
ATATCGAGTGGCTGAATAGATGATCAATCTGATAGAGCTCCTGGGTTCGCTATCACGGAAGATACCAGAGAGCCATGATTTTTTCAAGCGATGAACAGTTCTGCCGGTTTTGTGAATGGAGAAATATCGAGGTTATTGAGTATAAGACGTTCTTTTTGGATAACTTTTTGAGATGACACACCTGACCACTACAAAACCGTAGGCACAGGAAGTGAACCCACAAGGCAAAAAAACCGATTCACCCACCCAGATATAGCCGCAGCACATCCTCGTTTTCGAGAAGCTCCCCGCCCGGTCCCTCAAACCGGTTCCTGCCCATCTCAAGCACGTAACCGCGGTCAGATATCTTAAGCGACCTCTTTGCGTTCTGTTCCACGATCAGGATGGAGGTGCCGCTCTCGTTGATCTCGGTCAACTTCCCAAAGACCATGTCCCGCATCACCGGAGCCAGTCCCGCGGATGGCTCATCAAGAAGAAGCAGGTCTGGCGAGAGCATGAGCGCACGCCCGATGCCGACCATTCGCTGCTCTCCCCCGCTCATCGAGCCTGCTTTGATCCGCTGTTTCTCCTTGAGTACGGGAAAAAGGTCATAAACCCGCTCCAGACTGCCTGATATGTCGTCACGCCGTATGAATGCGCCCATCTCAAGATTTTCAAGGATGGTTAGCGACGGGAAAAACTCTTTTTCCTGCGGGACATACCCCATCCCTTTTCTGACGATCGCATCCGGCTTGATCCCGGTTATGTCGTCGCCTTTAAAGACGATTTCACCACTCCTTGTGCGGAGAAGCCCGAATATCGTCTTCATGAGTGTTGATTTTCCTGATCCGTTCGGTCCGATGATGGAAACGATCTCACCGGGTTTTATGTGTATTGATATGCCGTGAAGTATGTCAAGATCGGTGTATCCTGAGACGATGTCGCTCACCTCCAGGATGTTCATCCCTCATCCCCCAGATAGGCGTTTAACACATCCCGGTTCTGTTTCACCTCATCAGGCGCACCTTCGGTCATGATCTTGCCCTCATTCATGACAGTGATCCTGTCGCTGATCCTTGTGATCGCAGGGATGTCGTGCTCGATTATGAGAAAAGTCATGCCGCCTTCACGCAGTTCATCGATGTATCCGGAGATTTTCCGTGAAAGCGTCGGGTTAACACCAGCAAACGGCTCATCAAGCATCATCAGCGACGGATCGAGCATCATCGCCCGTGCCACCTCAAGTAGCTTCTTCTGCCCGCCTGAAAGAGTGCCCGCGTACTCATCCGCAAGATGCTCGATCTCAAAGAACCTGAGGATATCCCGGGATCTCTCCTTTATCCGCAGGTCCTGCGCCTTCACACTCTGCGGGCGAAGCCAGACATTCCATATCCGCTCTCCAGCCTGTGCTTTTGGCGCGAGCATCAGGTTGTCAAGAACGGTCATCTTCGTAAGGGCGCGGGGTATCTGAAACGTCCGCACCATGCCGCGTTGCGCAACCTTAAATGGCGGGAGACTGTCGGTCTGCCTGCCTTTAAAGACGATTTCGCCGCTACCCTTCGCAAAGCCGCTGATCAGGTTGAACATCGTGGTCTTTCCGGCGCCGTTCGGACCGATCAATCCCATGACGGTTCCTGCCTTGATCGTGAGCGAGCACCCATCAACCGCTCTTACGCCGCCGAAATGTTTCCTCAGGTTTTGTACAGAGAGTATGTCCATTTAATCACCGGAGACCTTTGATCAATCGGATCAGCCCAACAGGATCTGCCCGACGGGGTCCGTTCAACGAGATCGGTCCAATGGAATTCGTCCAATCGACCAGATTAGTCAGTTTGATCGGATCAGTCAGATAATGCAAGTTCCTCTTTCTTCCCAAATATTCCTTCCGGTTTGTACATCATGAGCAACATCAACAGCAGCCCGATCATGATCATCCGGAACGCGCCCATCTGATGTGCTGTGAACGGGAGATAAGGGTTAATGAACTTCGTTGCGCTGAACAGTGTCCAGAGGATGAGGGCGCCGACAACCGTTCCCTTGTTGCTCGCGGTTCCGCCGAGAATCACGATGATCCACGCATAGAATGTCTCGATCGGCTTGAATGTGCCGGGATCAATGTATTGCAGATAGAACGCGAGCATTGCGCCTGCCAGTCCTGCTATCGCGGACCCGATGGCGAGCGACTGGAGTTTGTATGAAAAGACGTTCTTCCCGAGGGCTGTCGGGACGGTTTCGTCCTCTCGAATTGATTTTAACACCCTGCCCCACGGCGAACGCACCAGTTTCTCAAGGGATATGTAGACGATTGTTAGTATCGCAACAAATAATATCAGAAGAAATATATTATAATATTGATGTGGGATCATATCCTGAAACGGCCGATCAAACCCATGAATCCCAAACGGCCCCCTTGTGAGCCACCCCTCATTCAAAAGAACGAATCTCAAGACCTCAGAAAAGCCAATCGTAACAATCGCAAGATAATCCTCCCTCAAACGAAGAGTCGGCACCCCAAGCAACAATCCAAACAATCCCGCCACAACCACCCCGGCAACAACCGACAAAACAAGCGGACACCCACCCATATTAAGCATCGCAGTCGTATACGCACCAATAGCAAGAAACGCAACATGCCCAAAGTTTATTAGCCCGGTAAACCCCCACTCAAGATTCAGACCCAGCGCAAAAACCGCGTAAACCGTCGAGATCAAAAGAATCGTCGTGACATAAGGAAACACCGCACACACACATTCTATCATTTCACCCCTCCAAAAAGCCCCTCAGGCTTGATCAACAGCACCACAGTCATCACAACAAAACTAACCGCAAACTTATACTCCGTAGGCAGAACAGCAGTACTCAACTCCTGCGAAAGCCCAATAACCATCCCACCCACAATCGTACCATAAGGATTCCCAATCCCACCAAGAACAATCGCCGCAAACATCGGTAACAAGAGAAACCAACCCATACTCGGCCTAATCGCCGTAACAAGCCCATACAACACACCACCCGACGCAGCAAGCCCAAGACCAACCACCCACGTCCAGAGAACCATCCGATCAACATCAATACCCGATATACGGGCAAGATCAACATCATCAGAAAGCGCACGCATCGCCTTTCCAATCACCGTCCTCGACAAAACATAATGCAAGAAAAACATCAAGACAACCGCCGCAACAATAACCAAAACCTGATTCGGCGTAACAGTAGCACCAAAAAAATCAAAACCCCGCCGCACAGGAATATCATACCCCCTCGTATCACCACCCCAGATGAATATGATGGCGTTTCGCAACACAATGGCAAACCCAATCGAGATGATGATGAGCGTTGTCCTCGAAGCGTTCTTCCGCCTCATCGGAAGCCACACAACCCTCTCCATGAAAACACCGAGTAGAATAGTTGCAATTATTGCGATAAGGAACGCATACACAAGATGCATGCCTGACGACGTACTCGCAAACAACGCGATATACGCTGCAAACGTCACAAGGTCACCATGCGCAAAATTCACAAAATGAAGCGTCTTATAAATCATCGACAAACCAATAGCAGTAATAGCGATAATACTACCAATAACAAGCCCATTAATGATCAGTTGCATCAGGTAACAGTTGAGTTTTCGAGATATATAACAGTTGACATATCACCGCCTGGTGTTTGGGGGTGATCGGGGCGTGACCTTTAAGTTTTAGTAACTACTCAGGCATGTTGATTGGCATCCCGATCGCGATTGTCGAGCAGGACTCATAACGCACCTCTTGATGGGGTAATAGCCCCGAGATATCACGTCTTCGCGCCTCTCACCCCCACAACCGCCCCAGATCCCCTCGACATCACCGACTTCCCGAGCCTATGGATAACCCGAAATCGCAAAATTCGCCGTGGACTCGCATCATGTCCTGAGCATATAGAAAAATATATGTAGTTTCAAACGATGTACCCGAAGAGGCGATATGGATGGACTTGATCAAAGCCAGAGTCGTGGATAATACGCATTTGGAGCTTGAAAAGGAGATCGGGATACCTGAAAAAGATGTGTTTATAAAAATAATAAGGTGCGGGATGGTGGAATCCGCTGAAGGTGCATGGGGGTATAACGTAAATAGTAAAGACTTTGTTGAAGATCTGAGAAAATCAAAGAGATTGGGTTTAATATGAATCGTTTATGGCTCTCTGGTATCTCGCGTTGCAGTCTCACCCGAGCTATATCTTATTGACCACATATTCAGCCGTTCAATATCGGTTTTGCAGAGTTTCCTGTCAGTTGGAAATATAATGAACCGCAGATAAACGCTGATGAACGCAGATTTGTTAACCGGGTATCTACGTAAATCTCGCGTGCATCCGCGGTTAATAGAACTAAAGAGATGAATGATACAGAGAAAGTAGTAAAAATTCACTATAATTTAGATATTTCTCATTTACTTTATTTATTAGTGAGATTGGTGTAACGCAAATTACCAAAGAGCCTCGTTTATCGCCATAGTTGCACAGTATCTCACATCAAATCCTCATCCGTGTTGTGGCAGATATCTATGTTTCAATCCTTGTTTTAGTGGATGCCGCCCTGCGAC
>JAYEGG010000091.1:0-4558 GCA_034658995.1 Methanobacteriota archaeon
AACGAGACCCAGTTGAAGAGCAGGACTGCGTCGCCGATGTTAACCGCACCGTTGCCGGTCACGTCGCCCGGGACTCTTGGCACCACATTCCATATCCATGTTTGCACAATGGTTCCGTTTGCGCTCTTAACAACCGCTGAGACGTTCCAGACTCCGGGAGCCAGGCTCGTGTTTGTGTAGCTCGCAGTTGTCACGCTGGTATTCGTATCTTGAACGGTTGTTCCGTTGATCAGCCATGTAACATTGACGGTTTGGTCGGCTGTGATGTTAAACGTCATTGTCGCATCTGTTTCATCGCTGACAGGCGTTTTCGGGAAAAAGGACGTGATAGTTGGCGGTGTTATTGTTTCATTAAAAAAATAGACCGCATTTCCGGTGGAGACTGTTTGTCCCACGTCCCCTCCTACTTCGCCATTGGCAAACTGACCGCTTAACGTTTCATTGTTCTCATCTACCGTATAATTAAATTGTGTTCCTATGTTCCATCTCATTCCTTCAGCAAGAGTTACGGTGGTTGATGCAAAGTTATTATTATCCATATAACCAAATCCTTTTACGCCTAATACACGAGCAGCGATATAGCCATAATTACTCTTATTATCATCCGTGGGATCGCCATAACAGTGCGCCAGTGTTTTATTGAGTGCAGATCTATTTTGCAGATATTCCCATTTATCGATATTATCGAGCCACTGGTAGGGATCACTATTAGATCCTGATCTACTGAAAAAATCCACATAATAATATTCAGGACTCTCTATTGACCATGTGAAAGAACTCATGAAACTCTCCCACAGATAATAATCACTCTCACAATGATCTGCATAATATCTAACGCCGTTAGCAATTGTCTTCTGACTTTTTGAATGAGCATACTCATTTATTGCAGTTAATCTCTGGTTAAAATCAGTTTTGTTATCTTGCCCGTAATAACCCGGATCAACTTCATCCCAGAAAAAACCGTCAACATAATTATGGCTGTCAATAGAATTCTTTATGCCCTGCTCCCAACCACTCTTATCGGGGACACTTTTATACGTACTGCCCAATGCTATGTAGAAATAAACATCAACACCCGCATCACGAACCTGTTGAATTTCGCCCGGGTTATCATCGGCAATAATAACAAGTGTCAACCCAGAATCTGCCCAGTTTACACCTGAGCAGTTGATCCACGCGTAGTATGCAATGAATTTGAAAACCTCGCTGGTGCTAAAACCGTTCCCACCGGCGTTGCAGGGGTCGTCAGCGCCGTCATATAGATATACCCCTGAGCGGTCAACGCACAGGGGAGCTACACTACGCTCAGAGAAATTGTACACTGCACCCCCACCCATCAAAACTGCCGATTCCAGTACTGACGCGGTTTCAAATGTATTAAGCAGACTCTTCCGGTAACTCACAAAATCCGGATTCAGTGGAGCCAATCGGAGCGCTCCGATTGCGTTGGAGATGTGTCGATCTGCCGCGTGGTTCGTAATCTCGATATTCTGATGCACTATTAAGCATGGATCTTCATCCGGCGGCTGGCTCGCCATAGCTGGCGCCAGCGTCACTATAAGGACTATCACCGCAACCAACGCTGATGTGGCAGATGACACTATTGTTCTCGTGTTCGTATTGGTACCCCCTGATTAAATCGTGCCGCTCTGCAGAGCAGCGAATCCACACACTGTTAATATACCCAGATTAGCCTCAACCCCGCATAAATATACCCCCACATCATGCCAGCAGACTGGCGGATGGGTGAACCGATCGGTGTAACATAGGGGGTCGTAAAAAAGTACGTGTTCAACTAAAACCACAAGATTACACGGATTTCCACAAGATTTCTGTGGTTTCCAATCTTTGCGTCTTTGCGACTCTCTCGTCTTTCTCGTTTCCTCTGACATAACGCAAAGGCGCAAAGTTGAGAGTGACATGACCACCTTTGTCCACATACGCGATGGGGCTACTGCTGTCGACCACAGAAAACGGCAGAACCAGAAAAGATCACGAATGTCAACGATGTGGAGGGTCACCGAATAACTTTGCTACTTTATTTTTCGGTAAGCGCTCAGCTAAACACAGTCTAAAAAAGAGAACGAAGCGAAGGGATCGCTCCCTTCACCGCCACCTCACTTCAGAACGTACGTCGCCCCTTGCTCGCCCTGAAACGAGACCCAGTTGAAGAGCAGCACTGCGTCGCCGATGTTGACCTTGTCATTGCCGGTTACATCCGCGTTCTCTGGCGCACTGAGCACGTACGTTGTCCCCCGTTCGTTCGGGAACGAGACCCAGTTGAAGAGCAGCACCGCGTCGCCGATGTTGACCTTGCCATCATTGGTCACGTCGCCCGGGACTTTTGGCACCACGTTCCAGATCCAGGTCTGCATAACGGTTCCGTTTGCATCGCTCACGGCAGCCGAGATATTCCAAACGCCGGTGGCTGCACTCGTGTTCGTATAATTCGCCTCGGTCACACCGTTGTCGGCATCCACCACTGTATCGTTTATGAGCCAGCTCACGTTTGCTGGCTGGTCAATTATTATGCTGAAGGTTCGAGTTGCCCCTTCTATGTCGCGAATAGGTGATGGGGGGGTGAAAGTGGTGACGTTTGGTGGCATGGAAGGTGCAGGGGTTATGTTGATGGTCACGTTGTCTGATCCGGTTACTCCGCAATCATCGGTCACTGTGAGCGTTGCCGTGTATGTATCCGGACTGGTATACGTGTGAGTTGTGTTCTGCAATGTCGAATTCCCGCCATCGCCAAATGTCCATTCGTATGAGGTGATCGCGCCATCGCTGTCTTCCCCGGAGCCGGTGAACAATACCGTAAGATATGCGGTCCCGCTTTCCTGGCTTGCTGATGCTGATGCAACCGGTGGCTGGTTTGCGGGTGTGACGCTCAGAGCCACAGGAATTAGTACTGTCGCATTATTTAAATCGTTGCTTTCGATTCTGATCTCCCCGGTATAATTGTTAGCTTCGAGGTTGGTTGCGTTGAACGACACAATGACGCTGGTCGGGGCATCGGGTCCGGGTTCGATTGTGCCGTTTGTCGAGGCTGGTGTTAGCCAGCTTGCATTATCGGTTATCGTGTACGTAAGTTGTGCATCCCCGTAATTCCGGATGGTCAGGTTCGTCAAACTACAGTCGCCGGCAGACATCGTCACATTGATCCGGGCAGGTTCGACACAGATGCTCGGGTTTCCGTAGTCGCCATGCACAATTCCGGTAACAGCATACGCATAGTTGTACTTCTCGAGATCTCCGTACAGGACTCTCGCATAACCCTGCTCTCCCCAGTCCGTGCCCCAACTGTTCTGGATGATCCAGCAGCCCTCGGAGTCATTCCAGCCGACCAGTATGATCGCATGGTTTGCCCAGCCGACCCCGTTTTCGTCTGTCCACACAGGTTCGTAGACTCCTCCACTGTAGTAGAACCAGTCGTCTGGTGCAGACAGCACGACAGATAGCGGACCATGCGTCTGAAGAGCGTATTTGAATGCGTCTGTGGTGGATGGCACATACTCATAATCCGCGACCTTCCATGAATTCTCTGCCCAGTCAGTGCATGGCGTACATGCGCTATCACTGCTGGTATACCGGTAACAACTCTCTTCTGGCACCCCCGTGTCTCTGATATACTTGAGAGCCGCGTCCGGCCATCCGCCCCTGCAACTTCCGGCATTGCAGCAATCGGATACGAGATGCTGCTCTGACAGATCGATGTCCTTGTCCGAATCGTTGAAATGAATGTTGATCGCTGCCTCAACGATACCAAGTGCGCTAAACGCCCAGCAGCTTCCACACATTCCCTGATTTTTGACCGGTGGCATCCAGTTCTTATCATCCATGTTGCGCCAGTCGAATGCTGTGTCACAACCGGCACTACTGCCTAAAGGCTGGCGCATCAATTGCGCGTCCTCAGGAACCTCACCTATTCTTACGCCGCATAATTGCCGCTTCTCATCTACTGTTAGTTCGGATACGGACGTTGTGCCTGCGGTCCAGTTGCCCCCTTCTGCATCTATTGCATCCTGTATGTCATCTATTGTCTCGAGTTCGACCGGCGATACAGGTGCATCATCCAAATCTGCCGAAACCGTGCAGATACTTGCCAGCGACATGATAAATATCGCCATGATGGTTGTTAATATGTGTTTGCCCATTGTGTTTGCCCCCTTTGGTGTATTTCAGCTGTGTAATCGGCACGCCCCCGCCCGCGGAGCCGATGCGCCAGCCGATGATGTGGTTCGGATCCTGTAAGTTGTAACCGGTACAGAAACTTTTCACATCATTGTTATTATTATGAGTTGTTATCCTATATGAGCTTTTCGGTGGCTCGGTGGTCTAGGGGGGGCACACCACCCAGGCGTTAGCGTTGAGCTGAAGGTGCTGCAAATTCGTACATATCCAGCTATACACATCACCAGCATAAACTGCAACTTTTATGGCTCTTTGGTAATTCCCGTGAAATTGATCTCCACGATAAATCAAGTAAATAAGGAATATCCCCCGTTGTTAGTTATTTTATTACTTTCTGGTTACTATGGCTTATCTCAATTCTATTAAC
>JAYEGG010000092.1:0-4538 GCA_034658995.1 Methanobacteriota archaeon
AGGTTGAACCGGGCATCCGGGGTGTTCTCGCGCGCCCACTTGATGATCGGCGCGGTGCAGCATTCGACATGTCCGGGCAGCACGAGCTGCCGCAGCAGGATTTCGGAGTCATTGTAAGCGCACAGGAAGTTTCTTGTGACTGTATCCCAGTAATGATCGGCATTTGAGTATTTTTTTGCGCATTCATCGTTTCCATATTTGAAATCCCCGAGATAGATGTCCACAACGCCGCATAAAAGCTTCGCAGCTTCTTCGGAGTGGTACATGTTAGAATTCCACACGACCGGAGTGTTTACCCGCATCTTGGCAAGGATGCGCAGTATGGTGTGGAGATGTGGGGTTGGAGTCACGAAATTCAGATTCCTGGCGCCAAGACCGCGTTTTGCTGCTGCGATCCTTGCAAGATTTTCCGGGAGAATCGGCATTCCGAGATCTGGATTTGTTGATATCTCCCAGTTCTGGCAGTAGACACACGAAAAGACGCAGCCTGAAAAGAAAACAGTGTGTGACGGCACGAGTTCAGGCTCCTCGCCGTAATGCAGGAACTCTGATGAGTATCTTGAAACAGCGCACGCCCTACAATACCCGTGTTTCTCGTGCCCCCACAATCCCTGGTTTTCCACGATCCCTGCTTTTCTTCGGTTTACGCCACACCTCCAGTCACAGAAATGGCAATTTTCGAGTATACGATCTGCGATCGTGACTTTCAGGTCGAGTAGTGATTTTCCGTCTGGTTCATCCTGTTTTTCTGACTTATTTGACTTATCCAACCGGTCCAACCAGTCTGACTCGCCTGACTTGTTGAATCGGCTCATCGCATCGTCGTGGAGTTTCCACAGGTCACTGAGCGCTGCATCCGTATCAAAATTGACCGGAGTGTTCTTTGTGATCATGAACCGTGCTGGCTTGCGGTCGGCTGAGATGCGTTGATATCTGGCGAGAGCGTTCATAACCGACTACTTATGTAAGCGGTTTGTAAAACTGTATGCCTGTAACTGTATGCCTGCTATAGTGTACTCTGCACTCTTCTTTTGGGTGGTATGGCATGAAGTCCGGAGTATTTCGATTGATCCTGCAGTGAAATTGAGTCATGAAATCGCGGATGACAGTTCCCGTGCAACCGATATATTTAATGTATATAAACCCAACGTGCAAATTATGATAGACTCCACTATCAAGATAGAAAATATCGTCGCATCGATGGCACTCTCTGACAACTTTGATCTCAAGCACATATCCTCGCACCTCGAGAACGCCGAATATGATAAGGACAAGTTCCCTGGGCTTGTATACCGGATAAAAACGCCGAAAACTGCATTTTTGGTCTTTGGATCAGGTAAAGCGAACTGCACCGGAGCGAAAAGCATAGAAGATGTGGATACCGCAGTAGAAATTCTTTCGAATGATCTCGAAGGTCTTGGATACACTATCACAAACAAGTCATACATTGTCCAGAACATCGTGGCAGGGGCAACGCTCGGCACTGAGCTTGATCTGGACGCGATCGCGATCGGTTTGGGATTTGAGAATGTCGAATATGAGCCAGAGGTGTTTCCTGGACTTGTGTACCGGATAAGGGATCCTAAGGTTGTTGTTTTGATATTCCGTTCTGGAAAATTGGTGATCACTGGTGCAAAGAGCCAGATAGACTGTGAGACTGCCAAGCTAATGGTGTGGGAGCAGCTAAATAATCTGGGCTTAGTTCAATGATTGCATCCGAAATCGAGGGTTTTTTAAGGGAAGATACCGGAGATTTCGATGTTTTCCATAGTTCACTACCGGATGAAATAATCAGAGCGAGAATTATTGCAAAAGAGGATGGGGTACTTGCAGGGCTCGAAGAAGCAGTCCGGATTTTCAGTCATTGCGGGATTTCATCTTCGCGCACACGTGTTGATGGCGATGAGATCGCGGGCGGTGACATCATCATCGACCTTGAAGGAAGTTCACGCGCAATCCTGCAAAACGAGCGTGTAGCCTTAAACATCCTTGGTAGGATGAGCGGAATAGCGACGTTGACCCGTGCGTGCGTGGACCTGGTGAAACACACCGGCGCACGGATTGCCTGCACCAGAAAGACGACGCCCGGGTTCAGGCGGTTTGAGAAGAAGGCGGTGATGCTCGGTGGCGGTGATCCCCACCGGTTCAACCTCACCGACGCCATCATGATCAAGGACAATCATATCAGGATTTACGGCATGGACGAGGCATACAAAGTTGCGAAGAATGCGGGTTTTGTGAAAAAGATCGAGATCGAGGTTGAAAATTCCGGTGACGCTGTGCGCGCTGCCAAACTCGGCGCTGACGTTATTATGTTTGATAACATGGATGTAATGTCAATTAAAGATGCTATATCAGTGTTGGATGATAAAAAATTGCGGGATTCGGTGATGCTCGAATCGTCCGGTGGCATATCGGCAGATAACCTCGTGGAACATGCAGAAACCGGTGTGGACGTGATTTCACTGGGGATGATTACTCGTTCTGCGCGGTGGCTGGACTTCAGTCTCAACGTTTCGGTGACCGGCAAATGAGTCATAGTTTGGATGGGCACTCAATATGAAACGTGAGATGACAAGCATCGATGTTGCGGCAATGGTCTCCGAGTTGCAGCATCTGGCAGGAGCGCGCATCGAGAAGATATACAAATCAGATAACGAGACCGAGCAGGTCCGGTTGAATCTGTACCTGTTTGGCGAGGGGAGATGTGATCTCGTGATTGATCCGGGCGTATCCATGCACCTGACAGCACATCCGCAGCCAGGTCCAAAGTTCCCGCCGACGTTTGCGATGACGCTCCGGAAATACCTTTCTCATGGCAGAATCGTCTCAATAGAGCAGTACGAGTTCGATAGAATCATCGAGATCAAGACGATGCGTGGTGAAGCTGCAAACACCCTTATTATCGAATTATTCCCGCCCGGCAACGCGATACTGGCAAATGATGAGCAGAAAATCATTCTCCCAATGCGTCCGGTGACATTTCGCGGGCGCAGGATCAGGAGTGGTGAGATATATAAATTACCAGATATGCAGTTGAACCCGGTTAAAATCACATCCGGTGAACTGTCAGATCTATTCTCAAAATCAGATATCAATCTTGTGAAGACGCTTGCAACAAATCTGAATATGGGCGGCACCATCGCTGAAGAGGTCTGTTCGGTGTCAAAGATCGATAAAAACCTCGATTGCCAGGATCTATCCAACGAGATGATTCTAACAATGCACCGGGGAATTACGGAGGTGTTCAGGCAGATACAGGATCCAAAGCCGCATATCGTATACCGCGATGAAAAAAAGATCGATGTCCTCCCGTTTGAGATCTCGAAATACGCGGATCATGAAAAACGATATTTTGACACGTTTAATGAGGCACTCGACGAGTTCTTTGACGTGACGGTGGGACATGAAAAGAAACCATCAGAAATAGCCAGAATAAAGAAAAACCCACTCGAACATCGATTATCCCAGCAGGAAAACGCAATTCTAAAATTTGAGAGAGAAAAATCCGATCTGGGGGCGAAAGCAGAGACGATTTATATGCACTACCAGTTGATTGATGAGTCACTTGCTGCAATTGGATCTGCGCTTACAAACGGGCACGGATGGGGCGAAATCGCAGAGATCGTGAAACAAGCAGACCACCCCATCGCACGGATGATAAAACGGATCGATCCACATAAAAAGACGATCACCATGGAACTGGACCAAACAGACGTCGTGCTCGACATCGGAAAGTCGGTTCCACAGAATGCACAGGCATATTACGACAAATCCAAGAAACTAAGCTCAAAACGGGCTGGCGCCATGCGTGCGATCGAGCATACCCGCGAACTGATAGAAAAAGAAGTGAAAAAAGCAGAATCGGCAAGAGAGTCAAAAATAAAAACATCGACACTCAAGCGTCCGAAACCACGCTGGTACCACCGATTCAGATGGTTTGTGTCATCAGACGGTCTTCTTGTGGTAGGTGGCAGGGACGCTACGAGCAACGAGGAGATCGTCAAGAAATACCTCGAAAAGAGGGATGTTTTCGTGCATACGCAGGCACCCGGCGCGCCAGTAACAATCATCAAAGTCGAGGGTGGAGAGCAGGTGCCAGAGCAGACGATCGCAGAGGCGGCGCAGTTCGCGGTCTCGTATTCAAGTATCTGGAAAGAATCGCAGTATACCGGGGATTGCTACTGGGTACGTCCCGATCAGGTTTCAAAAACGCCTGAACACGGCGAGTTCGTTGCAAAAGGCGCATTCATCATCAGAGGTAAGCGAAATTATCTCCGAAACGTCTCGATCAGCATCGCAATCGGGATAACAAAGGGGATGGAGCTTATCGGCGGTCCTGTGTCCGCGGTGAAGAAACACGCAGGGTATGTGATCGAGATTGCGCCCGGGCGGTTCAACCAGAACGATCTTGCAAAAAAGATCTACCGGATGTATTCGGATTCCTTTGGGCGGCAGATAAAGGTCGTTGCGCCGCCAGACCAGATCGCCAGATTCCTGCCGCCGGGCGGGTCTGAGATCAAAACCGTGGCGGGAAG
>JAYEGG010000093.1:0-1292 GCA_034658995.1 Methanobacteriota archaeon
CTGGTTGCAAATGCGGGCGGCGATCAGGTCGTATCGCAGGGCACAAGTGTCAGGCTCGATGCGGCAGGCTCATCGGGCAGCAGTATATCATACGTCTGGAAGGAGGACGGGGCAAATATTAGCACCAGGAAATCGTTTTCCAAAACATACAGTGCCGGGAGGCACGAGATCGCGCTGATCGTGACCGATGATCTCGGCGATCAGGATGATGACACGGTGTTTGTGGTGGTCAATCGTGCGCCCGTGGCAGATGCAGGACCTGACCGGACAGTCACCGAGGGGGCATTGGTTCATTTCGATGGATCCAATTCCAGTGACCCTGATGGTGATTCTATCTCTTATAAGTGGAAGGAGGATGGTGGCGCAGTCCTGAACGCGGCGCCCGCATTTGATGTGCCACTCTCATGCGGCACACATCGCATCATGCTGGAGGTGACTGACGTGTACGGCGCGGTTTCCGCTCCTGATTATGTGGTGATCGATGTCATTCCGGTAGTTCAGGAGCCGCCCGTAGCTGCGGCAGGAGCGGATCAGACCGTGCTCGTCGGGACCAATGTGACGCTGGACGCGTCAGGCTCGTATGACTCTGACGGCACGATCACGAAGTACGAGTGGCGCGAGGCTGACGCCAACTCCAACGCCACATTATGCGAGTTGGTGTCATTCGAGCGCCAGTTCCTGCGAGGCGTACATCACATCATGCTCACAGTGACTGACAATAGCGGCGCATCAGCAACAGATGAGGTCACCATCATGGTTCGGACGAGCATGGACCTACCAGTGGCAGACCCCGGAACGAATGAGCGTGTGACCCTTGTGGGTAGCGAGGTGCTGCTTGACGCGTCAGGCTCAAGCGGCGAAAACCTGACCTACCGGTGGATTGAGAACGGTACGCTTCTATCAGAGGAACCAGTCTTTGGTCATCTCTTTGATCAGGGCACACGCACGGTCACACTGGTCGTGACCGACTACTATGGATCCACAGACACTGCGGAGATGATCGTCACCACCGTTACGCGAGGTGCTGCTGGAGATGCACGCGCTGCGCCGGGTACCCAGACAAGCGGAAAGCTTCTTCAGTACGCAGCAGCGCTTGTTCTGGTACTGGGAATCGCCGGCATCACCATTGTGTTCATGCGCAGAAAATCGTCACAGCAGAAACCATCTTACGGATCAACCATCGGATCGATAGGTGGACAAGAGTCCGGCAAAGACTCTGGAAAACAAAAACCCTCAAAAAAAGAACCGAAAAAACAATCTACAAAACAATCCGGTAAACACCCATCGTCAAA
>JAYEGG010000093.1:1392-4527 GCA_034658995.1 Methanobacteriota archaeon
AAAGCCAAAATCAAAATCGAAGACCGCGGTTGGCGATACGAAAAATGCTGATAAAACCGGTATTAAAGCTGCTATGCATGAACTGGGTATTGACCTGCGCGTAAAAGTGCTTGACGAATCAACAAAAACACCGATCCCGGGCGCAATCGTCCATCTCGGACCAAAGACGCTCAAGACGAGTGATAACGGGATTGCGACATTTGCCGTGAGCAGCGGCGAGCAGACGATCGATGTCCATGGCATCCCGAATCTATATAATGGTGCGACCAGTTCGGTTGTGGTTTCTACGGGTAGCAAGACCGTGACACTGACTATATCATCGATGGTCCACCCTAATAATGAGCAGGATACACGATTACGCTCGATCAGGCAGGCGTTCGAGAATCGGTACCGTGAGGTATCGAGTTATGACCGTTGCATCCCCGGATTCTACCGGAGCATGGTTCAGCGGCAGATCGAACATGTGCGCGGAATGACTGCGGATCATTTCATACGCGGCAAACATGCGCCGAAAGATGTGACTAATCAGCTAATATCGATCATTGAGGTGGTTTCTGCCAGGATATCTGAGACGATGATCTCCAAGCGAAACATCGATCTGTATGCAACCGGCGCATCGGGTGCAGGGGGCACATCGGTCTGTGCCGCAAGCAAGATCAGTCATGATCTACTCAAGAATCTGCTATCAGACCTGCCGGGATTCATATCATCCGGATACCCCGGTGTGCAGCAAATATTAGCTGAAATCGACACTGAAATCACATCGAAGTCGAGGAATATGAGTGTACTTCCGGTTACCGGGATATGGGCGATTGCAAAGGATCTGATCTCAGATGAGTCCGGAGATGATCTCGAGCGGGCGTTGCGAGTGCTGACTGCAGAGGTTCTGCTGAAACATGCGAGAGAGATGTACGAAAACCCCGAAATTGTGAAACGTATGGAGTCAGGAGTATTATGAACGGTTTTAGATATGTTAGATCGGCGTCGGTTGTTTCCACTGGTGCTACACTGGTTACACCGGCATTGCGTTCCTTGTGTGCCTTGCGTGCCTTGCTTGCACTGCTTGCACTGCTTACGCTGTTTGTCCTGCCATGTGCGGGCGACACCAACAGCACCAACGAAAACACCGTAATAGTGGCAGCAGATACCGAACGGGTGCTGCTCGATTACTCGATTGACACGCTTGATGTGGTCTCGATGGCTGCGGAAAATTATTATGTCGTCGTATATAAAAACGTCGTCTGTGGGAGAGGGATCGTGGTCTTCACATCCGACGGCACCGTGGTCAATGATGCATCAACCGTCGAGAGCGTCGTTGAGGCGGTTGCATGGAGACAAGCTGCAAATCAACTAACCATTGCAGATATTGATGCCGTCAAGGCACTTGTTGGCTCGCCGCAGGCGATTGAGACAAACCGCGTCAACTTGATCACATCATGTGACTCGCTTGCCGTGCTTGGAAACGACCTCAACCAGTCAGATACCACAGATTACGGGGTGACTTCTGCTTTTGCGGAGCGTGCTATGAGCGTGGATCAAAATATGGAAGATATATTGAACGGAACCAAATATTTCCGGAAAGATCTGGCAGAACAGGAGAACATAGTTGCCGGTGTTGTAAAAAATGCAAACAGCACCAGAGAAGCACTAAAGAAGGACTGGGAAGGGAGACAACACGCCCAGACCCAGGTTATACTGACGCTTGTCCTGATTGCAGTCATAATCGTGGCTGTAGCAGCGTTAATACTTACAAAATCAAAGAAAAAAGACTTCTCCATAAAAAAACGTGCGTACACTCTCATTAGTAAGAAAAAAGAGAACCCCATCGATCAGTTACACAGTCCGGATGCGGATGAGCGCGCAAGGTCCGCCCTGATGGCGGGAGCGTCCGCAGACCTCGATGAATCAGTTATCCCACATATAATCGTGCTGCTCGACGATCCTGACGAACGTGTCCGTGCCAACGCGGCTCAATCGATCAGGCGCATCGGACAGAGGGATAAAAGCCTTGTGCAGTTTGCAAAAGATCCACTTAAGCGCCATCTCGATGATCCGAGCGACAAGGTGCAAGATGCCGTGAGTCAGGCGTATCAGGCAGTCTTAGGTGATGTGCCGGCTGCGGCAGAAAAAGAGGTCGAGGTTGCACCCAAACCGACCGAAATAACCGAAGCGGTGGCAGAAGAGACCAAAGGGACTGAAAACCCACCCACCGATCCGGAAGAGCCTGCAAAGACGGTAGTAGTAGCAAAGGCGACATTGACCGATGCACAGCAGAAACGCCTTCATGAACTGCGACAATCGGTAAATCAGTCGATAAACGACCTTCCGGCGGGTTGCGATCTCTGCATCCCGTACTACTTGCGGGGCATCTGCACCACAATCACCGACATGATCGAACATGCACACCGCGGGGATGGCGACGCAATCAACGAGATGATTGACGCAGCCGGGCGCGTGTGTGGTTATATCACCGATCTGGTTAAGAACGGCAGGTTCATCGATATCTGCATCTCAAGCAACATGGGCGCGTTTGACGACGCGGGATTCGTGCTCGGAATCGAAGAATACCAGGACGGGCTGGACGCCCTGATCAGCGATCCGGCAAGCTTTGTCAATTCGTCACACGTCGAAGAAGAACTCTGGGAACTTGACAGCACAATCACGAGAAAGATGAGCGAACTGACGATCATACCCATATCAGGGTTGTGGAAGGTGTCGAAAAACATTTTTGATGATGCGGCTGACGAATCCGGGATCAAACATGCATTCACGATCCTGATAGCAACAATCATCCTTAACAGGACCCGCGGAATGATGGAAAACCCAGAGATCGTGCGCAGGCTGCAGTTGTAGAATGTTTTTTCGAACGGGCAGAGGCATCCGGTTTGCGCCCTTGCAAAACCGGGGGCGCAAAAATATATATGCCGCAGTATCAATAAAATGGCTTCTTTGGAAAGGTTGCAAATCGATCAGTAAAATACATCGGCTCTATGGCATCTCCAGTGACAGTTAACCATCACTAAATCAATATACCCCACACTGAATCAGCCCCATTTTTGCCCCATTTTAGTACTATAGCGAAAGCATCATTCCAACCATATTGACCGATTGCCACTGGTTTTTCTTGCACCGCGA
>JAYEGG010000094.1:0-4514 GCA_034658995.1 Methanobacteriota archaeon
CAGATCCGTCGGTGGTGTGCAATGTGATAACCGGGATGGGTGGTGATGGCGTGGTTGGTGCGTATGTGATCGACCGGTATGAGCCAAAGCGGAGCGCAACCTTCCGGATCGAGATTCTTGGTGATCACGACCCTGCTGAAGTTGAGGGCAGAATCGAGATGGTTCTCGCAGGAATCGGGTGCGTGCGGCGCGGGTGAGGTTGGGCGTGTTCGGGTAATTCGGGGGAAGTGACCCGGCAAACAGATGGTGCCCTGATGTTTGTATATATCATCGTACGCGCAAACCCCATATTGGAGAAGTGGTCTAACAATTCCAAATCTCGACAAAAAGAAGATCATATATAGCTATATATCTTGAAATAGACATTCATTTCACAAAATATATAATTGAGAGACATCATCCGAAATACGGCACATCCCCCAATATACTGACTTATAGATCGCACCACTACCTCCACCTCTTCTCATAACAAAGCCATAGAAACTCTTCATTTGTAAACCCAGCATCTTTTATCAGTCCTTTTAGTAGTCCAACCTTTACTGACTTAGTTCCATGCACCGGTACAGATAGGATCATCAAGCAGCTGAGTAGGTTGCCAATTTGATATGGGTTGGGTGTGCCTGCAACGCGAGATACCAGAGACCCGAAAAATAACCGCCGAGGACGCTGAGGTTCGCAGAGGGATATTAGCCTCCGCGTCACGCTCTCGCACTCCGCGGTTAAATTCCCTGTTTGGCTCATGCTGTGTTCCGGGTCAAGCAGTGCCGGTATAGCGAGGTTGCATGATATACTGTTTTATGTACCTGAGTAGTTACCTTTTTGAAGTGGATACGGCGGATCAATGCGGCGGTGTATGTTAAAGGACGTGGAACTGAAAAATCACGAATAAAGAAATATCCGGAGTGTTGCGAAAGAGGTTCTTTGAGAATATCAGGGCAAATGACACCTAAAAAATCTGCAGCTCACATCCACGCGCCAGCCATGAATGCAACGAGCGCCACTGCCATCGCCTGTTTGAACAATCTTGACGAGCCCGCTGCATCGCCGCGGGATAATCGCAATATCGCAGCCAGGAAACATAGATCGGCAAACCCGACAACAAGCAGGTACCATACCGAGAACCCGGTGAAATACGGCAGTGGGCTTAGCAGCACGGCGACCACACCGACAGCCGATGCGACATATCCTGCCGACTTCCGCCCCACCCTGATCGGAAGCGTGGTAGCACCCATCGCCAGATCGCCGCGGGTATCTTCAATGTCCTTTGCAATCTCGCGTGCGACTGTTGCAAGCATCGAAAGCCCGAATAATCCGGCAGTCACGGTGATGCCGGGCATCCCGAAGAGCGCACCCCCAAACAGGAACGTGGATCCTGTGAGATACCCGACACAGACATTTCCAGTGAGTGCCGTGCGTTTCAGATTGCCGGCATAGAGGACGAGCAGCGTCGAGTTGATGACCGCAACAACGAAACAGATCATGCCAAGGAAGCCGGATAACACAATCCCAATCCCGAAGAGCAGAAGCGAGAAATAGAGTGCATCATCCTTGCTTACGCGTCCTGATGGTATGGGGCGCATCGGTTTGTTGATTGCGTCGATATCCGCATCAAAAAAATCGTTGATGGTGTTTCCTGCGCCAGTGATCAAAAAAACACATGCAAATACAAGTGAGATTCCAAAAATCAATGTTCCATCAGAAACCGGCGCATAAGCGATTCCTGCGCCGATGACCGCTGCAAAACCAGCCATCGCGCAGTTTCCTGCACGGAGCAACTCAAAGAAACCCTTGCATCGCATTTGAAAGTTCACCTACGGACTTCGGAACTTCTACCACCTGACTTCAGGATTTAGCGCGTCGCCCCGACCTGCAGCATCCGGTCAAGCGCACGTTTTGCACTCTCCTGCACCGCATCTGGTATGGTAACAACATACTCAAGGTTCTCAAGCGAGCGAACCACATCAGGTAGCGTAACCATCTTCATAGCCGGGCAGATCGTGTAATCGGAGACTGCGTAGAACTTTTTTTCGGGAAATTCCTTCTCCAATCTGTGAATCATCCCTGACTCAGTGCCAACGATGAATTCGTCCGAATGAGACGATCTGGCGTGCCGAACCATGCCCTCGGTGCTCTGCACACCATCCGCAAGATCGATCACATCTGGTCGGCATTCGGGGTGTGCGAGTACCTCTGCGCCCGGGTGCCTTTCCTTCGCATCCAGGATGTCGCGGGGCAGGATCTGGTGGTGAGTTGGGCAGTACCCAGCCCATGGTATGATCGTTTTCTCTGTGAACCGGGCGGCATAGAGCGCGAGGTTCTTGTCGGGCACAAAGATCACCTCGTCGCAGTCAAGCGACTCCACTACCTCGACAGCGTTTGCCGAGGTACAGCAGATGTCGCTCTCTGCTTTCACCGGCGCACTTGTATTCACATAGCAGACCACCCCTGCGGCAGGATGCTTTTGTTTCATCTTGATCAACGCCTCGCGGGTGATCATCGCAGCCATCGGGCACTGTGCGTCCACATCCGGGATCAAAACAGTCTTGTCAGGACTTAAAATTGCTGCGGACTCAGCCATAAAGTCAACACCGCAGAACAGGATCACGTCAGCATCGGTCAGGGCTGCCCGCTGGCTCAATGCGAACGAATCACCAACAAAGTCGGCAATGTCCTGAATTTCGGGTCGCTGGTAGTTATGAACAAGGATAATTGCATTTTTCTCCTGTTTTAACCAGCGAATTTTTTCGAGCATATAATCTGCTTTTTGGCACGCATTGTTTATAAAACGACTTGGCAACACAGGTTCATGCCTTCATGGAGCTGGCGGGGGCGGACCTCCCGTCCGGTGCATCTGCAAAGTCACTACTAAACAAAAACCACTCACAACCTCTTTTCCCACTTCGCAAGTTTCAGCACCTCTGAAAGCGATTTACCTCGCTCTATCTCGGCTCTTATCCGAAGCTCTGTCTTGTAAACCTCTTTCGCCCTCCTTGCAATCTCGTAAGCCCTTTCCTTCGGAATCACAACCACACCGCTATCATCACCAACAACATAATCACCCTCCCTCACAACCTGCCCACCACACCTTATCTCCACGCCGATCTCGCCATATCCCTTTGGTTCACCCGCGTTCGGTACAATCGCACGCGCAAAGACCGGGTAATTAAACCCCCGTATCTCATCCACGTCCCTCACCGCGCCATCGATCACGACGCCCGCCACTTTCCGGCTCATGCAGCTGAGCGTCGCAAGTTCCCCCCATGGCGCAACATCAGCGCGTCCGTTGTCAATCACAATCACGTCACCTTCGCAAGCGCGGTCGATCGCTTCGATTGGCTTTGCCCAGTCCCCGGGAAGCGTCTGCACCGTGATCGCCCTCCCTGCGGTCTTCATCCCTGGGCATATCGATATTATCCCACTCATCGCACCTTTACGATGCATCGCATCTGAGATGTTCGGCGTTGATACCTGCAAGAGCAGTTCAATCGTTCTCTCGTCTGTTGGCTCTTTCCGAACCGGCTCTGATGACGCGGGCATGTGATCGATTGCATCGCGGACCCTGGCAGCCGCCGCTGCGGCATCGTCAGAACGCGTGATTGCTCCGCCGACGATGATGATGTCAGCACCGATCGATGCTGCACGTGAGGCAGTCTCCGGGTCAAGCCCGCCAGCAACCGCAACCCCGATTTCCACGGCATCCACCACTTCCCGGAGAGTGTCCAGCGCGTCTGCGCCCCCCATCTGCTGATCGATCCCGGCATGGACGCAGACCCAGTCGACCCCCTGCGCTTCAAGTTCTTTTGCCCGGCTGGCAGGATCAGCCACAGACAGGAGATCAGCCATCAGCACAACACCATATTTTCCTGCGGACCGGACCGCATCCCCGATCGTCGAATCGTCGGCACTGCCAAGGATCGCAACGATGTCAGCACCCGATTTTGCAGCCATCTCGACCTCGATTGCTCCGGTGTCCATCGTCTTCATGTCAGCGACGATACTATGATCCAAAAACGCGCTTTTGATGGCACGTACCGCAGCCATACCCTCGCTCTTGATGAGCGGTGTCCCAACCTCGATTAAGTCGATATATTCGATGGTTTCTCTCGCGATGTCTATCGCACGGTCGGTTTCCAGCAGATCAAGTGCGAGCTGGAGTTTTCTGCGAGACATGTGTTCCTTTTGGGCGTGAGGGGGATAAAGCACACCCTGCAATATCAACATAAAACTATTGGGAAGTGGTCGCTAAAAAGATGACACTTTTTATTATTTTCTGGGACGATTCGAAAACCGCAGAGGGACGGGAGAGAGAAACAACACCCCTCTGCGATCCTCAGCGTCCTCTGCGGTTAATCTTTTTTTGCCATGATCCACTTATCCGGAAGAAATTAAAAAGGCTCTCTGGTATCTTCCGTGATAGCGAACCCAGGAGCTCTATCAGATTGATCATCTATTCAGCCACTCGATATCGGTTTTGCAGAGTTTCCTGTCAGTTGAAAATATAATGAACCGCGGAT
>JAYEGG010000095.1:0-4441 GCA_034658995.1 Methanobacteriota archaeon
ATCAATTATCCTTCGGTAAATTCGGGGCTTACGCTTTTCATGGAATTGTGCGCAGTAAGTCAATGTGTCTGCCACGATATTCTCTGTAGAGTTGTCTACTATGCTATTAAGGTGCATTTTTGTCCCCTGTTCCTCATATTTATTTACGAAAAAGTATATTGCCAGTCCCCACCCGAAGGGCAGTTTTTACTCGATTTTTTGTGAAAAAATCGTTTTGCACCGATTTTAGCCGTAATTTCCAAATATATACCATCACAGTGCGTCTCCGACCGCGATCACCAGCTCCTGCACCCGGTGCAGTGAATGCGGATCGGTCTCGTCCGCAATGATCGTGCTCTGATGGAATGCAGCATCCATGAACGCACTGACATGATCTGAGCCTTGTTTCATGGAAAGCTCGCAGTACCGAGCCATTCTGATGACTCCATCGGTAGAGAGTCCCTGCGGAATTCCACGATCTTTCTTCCAGATCGCTCGGGTCTCATCTGCAAACGTGAGTATGCCTTCGACCACTTTTTCATCGAGATCGGGCGTGATCGATGTAAGCAGCGTTCTCTCTGTGGAACTGCTCGGATAACTGATGTCTATCGGGACAAAACGCCTTTTCAAGGCATTGCTGAGCCGATATGTCCCTTCGTCCCCGAAATTCGTGGTCGCAATTAGTACCCAGTCATCAGGCTTCGTAAGGATCGTTTCCTTGTATTCAAGCGGCAGTTTCCCGAGTGAGAGCAGCATAAAGAGACCTGAGTATGCAGAACTCGGCGCGCGCGTGAACTCGTCGATCAAGAGATTTTTACGGTCAAAGATCGCCCGCGTGACGATTCCGTGCTTGTACACGAACTGCTCTGCAAGCGCCGAGTTGCCAGACATCGAAAGCGGATGAAATCCACCGATGATGTGGTACTCGTTCAGCCCTTCTGTGCCCTCGATCTCGTAGAATGTGTCCTTTCCGCCACCAAGGTATGTCAAGAGATGTTCTGCGATCGTTGTTTTCCCGTTACCAGGTGGACCGTACAGCATGATCGGATAACCGAGATCAATGTACCGCAGCGCCCGTATGATGGCGTCATCGTGTCCTTTGATCGCGCATGTCTCAAGGATTTTGAGATAGTCGTCTGTTGTCAGCATTTATTTGAATGAGAACTCCACATTTCGCTCTATCTGGTGTAACAATTCTTCAGCATCGTCTTTCGACCCGTAATCATACTTTGAGACGAGTAAATCCAGCTCATTCCGGAATTTACCAACTCCCTGCACACACGCCAGTCGATTTAACTCCCCCTTCTTGAATTCACTCTGAAAGCTATTCATCCCCTCTAGTATTGAGTTGTATGGATTTTCCAATTCTTCACCAGTCTCTTCATCCTCTTCGGCTGCCAACCTGTGATACCTGACCGTCCCATCCCCGGTGGTCGTCTTCTCAATGTCAAACGCGTTTAACACCAGATGGTTTGCGAAGAAAACGAACATACCAAAGACAACATGAGATAAGAGGTAATACCAGCAGAGTTTCAGGAGTTCTCCGCTGGTCACCGAGAGAAAGACGCTTATATCCGAGAGTTCATCGATCGGGAGCCTGCTGATCGCAATCGTTGAAACGAGTACGACAAAGACCAAAAGCGTCATGATTCCTGTTTTCAGTGTCGCATAGAATCGATTGGTGGCAGAGAACACGAGATTCCTTGCAGTGCCTGCAAGCAGATAGCACCACAGTAATGGTATTAATGAGCACAGAACAAACGCCAACAGAAGCATATCCGGTTTACAACCAACACAGTCCAGATTCCTTGCCGTTGTGACGGTATATATCACAATAGCAGCACCCATTCCTGCAAATCCGTATCCATACTTCGGAGCGTCCACGATTGCGATGAGAATGATGATGGAGTTTGCCATGGCAAAGATTACTATTGGTAGGAACTGGAATGAGTAAAAGATGTCTCCGGTGTGCGTGAGATTCATTGCAGCACCCACAGCCCAGTATGCAGAAAAACCAAGGAATATATATACTGCAAACTTGACTGCATGGTTCGGAATCATGTATATAGCCGGCACGGCAAGCCCTGTGAGCACCATCAGCACAAACAGCACCATAAACCCGGATGTGCCGCCATATATTGGCGCTACATAGATGTTCGTGATTCCAATCAGTGCAGCGCAGAGCAACGCGACGTTCCCGTTGATCGATTTCTGATTATTCAAGTAGATATTCCTCCCCATACACCCTTAATAAATGGTTTATAACTCAAAGGAATAAATAATTTACGGTTACCCGGGTGACTTTTGACCGGCAATACTGATTATGTATGCCCCCACCCAAACGGATTTTTAAAGTTGGTTGTGCCACCACACATCACAAACATCACACACCAATAAGGTTTTAAGTCATTACATCAACGATCAATCCAACCCGATATTATTGGGAGGACGAACCATGGCATATGGAATCGAATTTGTACCAAGTGACCCTGTTCTGAAGATAGCTCATTATACGAAGATGGCTGAGCAGAACGGGTTCGACAATGTGTGGATAACAGACCACTACAACAACCGTGATGTGTACACCACACTTGCGTTGCTTGCAGCCAACACCAACACAATCAAGCTCGGAAGCGGTGTCACAAACCCCTACACGAGAAACGTGGCGGTTGCAGCATCCAGTATTGCAGCAGTAAACGAGATCTCGGGCGGACGCGCAATCCTCGGACTCGGTCCGGGAGACAAGGCAACCTTTGACAAGATGGGAATTGAGTGGGTGAAGCCCCTCACCACGACAAAGGAGAGCGTTTCAGCACTGCGCGAACTCTTTGCCGGAAAGCCAGTCAACCAGAAGGGTGAACTGGTGTCACTCGCTGGCGCTCAGATGGCGTTTCCTGCGGGAGACATCCCCATCTACCTCGGCGTACAGGGACCAAAGATGCTTGAGCTTGCAGGAAAGATCGCTGATGGTGCGCTCATAAACGCATCGCATCCGAAGGACTTCGAGGTCGCGGTAAAGGAGATCAAGAAGGGCGCGGAATCGGCAGGCAGGAACATGAAGGACATCGATGTGACTGCGTATGCATGTTTCTCAATCGACAAGAAGGTTGATAAGGCAATGAACGCGGCAAAGATCGTTGTTGCATTCATCGTTGCCGGATCACCACCAATGGTTCTTGAAAGACACGGCATCGACCCAAGCGCGATTGGCACACTCGGCGGAGCAATCGCAAAAGGCGACTTCGGAACCCTGATGGGTGGCGCGGTCACGACCGAGATGATGGACGCGTTCTCAATCTATGGCACACCAGCTGACTGTGTGGCAAGAATCGACGAACTCACCAAGATGGGCGTCACGCAGGTCGTTGTGGGATCGCCGATTGGTCCTAACAAAGAGAAGGCGATCAAGCTGATCGGAAAGGAGATTATCGGAGGCTGAGTGATTTGCCGCCAAAGATTGTAGAGGTCATCGAGAATGGCGTCTGCGCGGCTTGCGGGGCATGTGAGGCAACATGCCCCCTCAATGCCGTTTACGTAGAGTCTGAGGCAGATGTGCCGAAAGACGAGACTCGTCCCCCGAGCGCAAGCAGACGCGATCCGAATAATATAACTTATTATGTGCACGGTGCAGCATGTGAGGTGTGTGAGGACTGTCTGACCTGTTCAAGGGTTTGTCCGGTCGTGGACGGATTCCCAGAAGATGAGTTTGACAACGTCCGAAGCTTTAGAGGAGGAAAGAGCGAGCTAGAGGGGCAGGACGGTGCTGTTGTATCAGCAATACTCAAATCCTTATTCGAGCAGGGAGAGATCGACTGTGCTGTCGGTATCAAGCGGGATGGAGACTGGAATATCGAGCCATTCATACTGACAAAGGCGTCAGATGTTGATTTATCAAAAGGCACGAAGTACAGTTCAGCACCGGTGCTTGCGCAGCTTAAGGATGCGATGAAGAAGTACGAGAAGATCGCGGTCGTAGGAGTGCCGTGTCAGGCACACGCAGCAGCACTCATGCGCGAGAACATGACCGACCGAATCGCTCTTGTGATCGGAATCCTCTGTATGGAGAGCTTCACCAGCGAGGCACTCTGCAACAACATCATCCCTAACATCATGGGACTCGATATCAAACAGGTCGTGAAGATGGACTTCGGAGGAGGCAAGTTCTGGGCATTCACCAAGAACGGCGACAACGGCGATGAGCCTATAGGTAACAGCGTTGCGATCAAGGAAATTGCGGCGCTTGCACGAAACCCATGCCACCACTGTCTTGATTACACAGCATACTACGCAGACATCTCGGTTGGATCAGTAGGCGCGCCGGATGGATGGAACTCAGTAATCGTCAGAAACGAGACCGGAGAGAAATATTTGAACAAGGTGAAGGGCATCGAGTACATGGACGACCCGAAGCCAGGAATGTTCCTAATAAAGAAACTTGCAGATATGAAGCACAAGAATAATG
>JAYEGG010000096.1:0-4436 GCA_034658995.1 Methanobacteriota archaeon
GGGCGCACGCACGGGAAGCCCCTGAATCCGGATGTGTGAATCCCTGTGTGTCTGGTGGCTGCTTGTGCGTGGTTAGAAATGTTCAAGTATGATTGCGGCGAGACATCAAGGTATGAGCCGGGGAAGCATTCGTTGGGATGAATTGAAGAAGTATTCCGGGTCGTGGGTGGCAGTTGCAGATGAAAAGGTTCTGGCGAGTGGAAAATCCCTGAAAGACGTGATGGGGACCGTTGAAGCGATCAACAGGAAAGTTGAGGTATTCCAGGTGCCGGAAGAAGAGGAGGTTTACGTTCTTGCCTCTGATCTTTGATTACGAAGAGATTGCCGGCAAATTCTATCTGATTATACCAATCGAATTGGAAACCAGAGAAAAAAACTTTTCTAATGACGGTGTATGTGGATTCTGGCGCTGGATTTAGCATATTTAACGCAGAGATCGCCGATTACATGGGTTTTGACTATCGTCGCTGGGAGCTGATATTTCCTGCCGGCGTGGGTGGACACATCCGCGCTTATATCAATGAAATTTTAATTTCTGTTGGTGGTATAAAATTTTCATACAACGTACTATTCTCTGATGAGTTCACGGTAAAATTTAATTTGCTTGGCAGAGCAGGCGTATTTGATAGATTCAGGGTATGTTTTGACGATTCAGAGAAGAATATTTGCTTTTATGAGAGATCATAGTACTCAAGCACCCTATAGATTCGCCATCCGTGTGATATCCTGCATATCCCACCCGATCACCCCCTCCGACTCCATAATTTCCCTTAACTCAGGAGTGAACCCACTTTTAGAGACCACAAGATAGTATTCCTTCCGCTCCCCATTATGCCACTTCACCAGATCTTTTTTCTTCTTCAGACTCGCAAGGATGCCGCGTCCAGCCGTTTTATTCGTCCATTTCACCTCTCCGAATAGTATCTCGCGGGCATCTTCATTGACTGCCACCAGGTCTATTTCATCCCCTCGCCGGTTCCACCATCTACCGATCCCGGACGCCTTGAATGGCAGGTTATCATGAGCGATCTCTGTTACGATGTCTTCAAAGACCCTGCCAACAAAGGACGGCAGATCTGCCATCGTTTTTTCCAGTGCGATCTCATATCTACCCGATTCTATAAAGGAGATGTTCGGGTTCACAAATCTGAACCAGAAACGCACTATATTGTCTTTTATGAAGTACCGTCCCATCTTTTTTCCACCCCGGAGTGGCTCTCTCCGTTCAATGATTGCGAATGTGCTGGCAAGTTCGTTTAAGTATTTGCCGAGACTGTTCATCGGAATGCCTGTAGTGTCTGAAATCTCTTTTAAGGTGTTCTTTCCAAGTGATATTGCCTCAAGTATCGAGAAATAAGTGGTGTAATTTCTTCCGAACTCGTTTATCAGGATCTGTCTGACCTCGTCCTGCAGAAGCGCGTTCTTGCCGAAGATCAGGGTTTTCAGAACGCTTTCGTAACTGTCAAGCCCGTAACTTTCCACCAGTTGATAGTACCTTGGAGTGCCACCCAGTGTGGAATATATCTTTACAATATCTTCTTCGCTTTTAAATCCAATGTCTATGCATATCTTTCTAATCCACCTGTAGTTCAAAGGTTTAAGATCGATTTTAGCAGTGGATCTCCCGTATAGTGGCTCTTTTTCGTCTATAAAGATTTTTTTCATGAGTCCGATGTATGAGCCCACAAAGATCAGGAGTATACGCGAGGTATCCATATAACTATCCCAGTACTTCTGGAATATGGAGAATATGGCAGGATCAACCGCTCGGAAGTTCTGGAATTCGTCGAAGACCACGATAAGATGATTATCTTTCGAATACTCAAATAAAAACCTTATGAAATCGTCCCAGTTGGAAAAATCGGGCACGAAACTGCCGGAGTGTACTCTTACAATCTCGGAGAATTCTTTCAGCAGTAGAGTGCTGGTCTTCTTATCCACAAAGAAGTACATCGGTTCAAGAGATTCCAGAACAAGCCGCGTCTTCCCAACCCGCCGCCTGCCATAAATGACAAGCATATGCGCATGATTTTCGCTGAGGGCTGATAGATTTTTGATCACGGCGACTTCTTCCTGCCGGTTATAGAATCTCATAATAAGCAATCGTACTTTTTAGTATAATACTTTTTTGTACAACTGGAGCTGCCAACGTACATGATGGTAGGGGGGCCGCCAAGCCGAGGCGGGCGAAGGGGATGTGGGGGTGCCCGGGTTGCAGAGTGTGCGGATCATTTGTTGCGGAGTTGTGTGAATCTTACCTATATTGAGTTCAAAAGATGGAACAGAGGTGAGCAGATGTGGACGAACTCATAGAATCACTGACCAAATCGCGTGGAGATGATGACCTGAAGGCACGTGGTGGTGTGATCTGGAAACTTGGCGAAATCGGCGATGTTAAAGCGATAGAGCCACTTATCACAGCGTTTGGAGCTCAGGATAAGAACGTACGCCAAAGAGCTGTCAAGGCACTTGTCAAGATTGGTGAATCGGCAGTTGATCCGCTGATAAACGCGCTCGGGGATGAGGATCGGTGGGTGCGCTGGTGGGCGGCTGGCATGCTTGGTACGATTGATGACACGAGAGTGGTTGAGCCTTTGATAAAAGCACTTGGTGATGAAATGAGGATGTGTGTGATGCTGCTTATGATGCGCTTACTGATATTGGTGAGGCAGCAATTAACCCGCTGATAAGTGCGGTTGATGATGCGGATATGTGGGTGCGTTGGGCCGCCATCCACGCGCTTGGTGAGATTGGCGATTTGAGGGCGGTTAAACCGCTGATACGACTGCTCGACGACAGCGACGAAAGTGTCAGAGATGCCGCCGCCCGTGCGTTAGAAGCGATAGAGCGAAAATCAAGATGATCTGACACGCGACACCCCCCTGTCATCAAAACCCTTTAGCACACACCCACCCAAAGATTGTAACCTGCCAGAGGAATCCCACCATGAACCCGACAGAACTTGCCGCCCGTCTCAACAAAGGCGAAGACCTCCACACCGAGTTCATGGGGCACCCCATTCATGCCGATGATTTAGCTGCATCAATCATCGCATTTGCCAATACGGACGGCGGACAGATGATCTTTGGGGTGAACGATGAGCAAGAGATCACAGGTCTTGGTGATGAAACTCAACTTTGGGGATTATATTTTAATCCAATAATCGCCTGCCTGCACCCCATTTCACCCCTATTCTCCTCCATTTTCCCGCGATCCTAAAATCCCCCTTCCTCCTAAAACCACTATCGAGCGACCTCATCATCACCCAACCAAACCTCGCTTTTTTCACTTGTGTATGTGTAAGGTTTTCATTAAAAAGAAGCATTTGTAAGCAATGAACTGCAATATTTCCCTACACATACAGTCCCCATAACAATGGCATGGAATATCACGTGGCGCTGGGCCACATAAGAAAAAGTATGGCTACCTGAAGAAGTCTTACCGGATAGATGGAAATATGAAGACTGATGAGATCTACATCGGTCCGGATGAAGTTGCGACGAAGATCCTCGCCGATCTGGCAACCAGGGAACTGATTGACGAGACCGATATAACTTACAGCGGAGAGACAATTCCTCGAAAAAATAGCGGACCCAGCTGTTCTTTGAAGACATTTTAATCAAGTACACCGGGGACGAACGGGCGAGTAGAGCACTTAAAAACATCATCATCCTGATGACCCTGTTTAAGGAGCGTAAACGAAGACTTTTCCTGAAACGGTTGGATAAGTCGATACTCAAGAACTCTACCGACATAAAATATCTGGAAGAGGTCTATGAGATCATGGATTTAGTCTACATGTGCCTCGGCGATATCATGTATGATCTGATCAAAAATGCCATTAAACAGCACAAGATCAGTCTTAAGTACTTGATGGTGGATGCTACCCGTTTTAAGGCCTATAAGGATGGCGAAACATGGTTAATCAAGTTTGGTTACAGCACGCAGAAACGAAGAGATATACCACAGGTCAATCTCGTTCTCGGGGTAAATGAGCAGCAGATACCTTTTTTTGTCAGTGCGCATCCCGGGAATACGCCTGATGTCACCATGTTCGGTGATTTCCTGAAAACGATGCGATCGAAGTATCAGATATTGAACGACATTGCCCGCCACAAGATCATAATTATGGATCAGGGGAATGTGAACGAAGAGACAATCAGATATCTGCGGTGGCTCATCCAGTATAATTTTCATTTCCTGTCAATGGTACGATCGAGTAGTGTCGGGCGTTTTGCGAAGAACCTGGATAAATCGGAGATGGACTTGATATACACACGGGAGATTGCAAAAAATAAGGAGACAAGAATTTATGGCTCTTTGGTAATTCCCGTGAAATTGATCTCCACGATAAATCAAGTAAATAAGGAATATCCCCCGTTGTTAGTTATTTTATTACTTTCTGGTTACTATGGCTTATCTCAATTCTATTAACC
>JAYEGG010000097.1:0-4418 GCA_034658995.1 Methanobacteriota archaeon
GGGACATCTTCAACAACGACGCTTACCTCTGCTACGAGTGCCACAACGGAACCGCAGCGTACGCAAACGTGAGCAGCGCAACAGCGGTCTACAACCACTTCAAATCGGGAGTGAACATCACCGCACGTACAGTTGCCGAGACAGACTCGTTCTCGTGCGGGTACGGCTGCCACAACCTGACAACTATGAAGGTTCCTGACTTTAACGCTGGCGAGAACGCCACATACAGGGTGAATCTCTCGCAGGCATCGCACTACCCGCGGAACCGAAGCGACATCGCAAACGTGACCGGCGGCTACTCTGACTGTGGATGGTGCCACCTCGATTCCACAAACGAGTTCATCGCAATCTTCGAGAACCAGGGGCTTGCGAACATCACGCATGCAAGCCAGACCCGGTCATGCATTGTCGAGGGCTGCCACAACAGAGGCAGGATCCACGACATGAACCTGACGTTTCCTGACTGGGACCTCGGCAGGCAGTGCGCAAACTGCCATCTGTCAGATGGCGCAAATACATCCGGGATCGTTGCGATAATTAACAAGACCGGGTTTGAGGCAGGTATTCACAGAAACATCACAGGAGACTACAACTCCTCGAATTACACGGCGATCAGCCGGGTCTGCTGGGGCTGCCACAACAACTACACAGAGCAATCGAATGACCCGAAGAAGCATGCCACAATCAAGCCCGGCTGCGAGGATTGCCATGACAGCGCAACTCCGCAGAACGCGAATAACCTGAACGAGAGCCTGCGGCAGGTGACCGAGCATCAGCCGAACGGAACCGACATATTGACGAACGGAACGATTGCGAACTGCACGATCTGCCACAACAGGTCTCTTGTTACGGGGATGCCGCCGTCCGACCGCGTCGTCAGCGGAACCTCTCAAAACGCAATTTCTCACTACGGACGGCAGAGGACCGACATGATCGATGGCGCAGTCACGAACTGCTCATACTGCCACTGTGACGAGACGAACATGTTTGCTGACACCTTCGACGACGCAAACAATACAAACATCACGCACGGCGGCGGCTACAGCGCAAACTGCACAGACTGTCATGGCGATGGCAGGTTCCATGACGCTGCGCTGAGCGCACCGATGATGACGCCGGGCGACAACTCGTTCTGCATGAGCACAGCGTGCCACGGCAACGACCGGAAGTCGTGGTTCATCGGCAACACCACATACTCAACTCGCATTCACGGGGGCATAAATTGCACTGACTGTCATGCGCCGCTGCCGATTGATGCCACCGGGAGCGTCGGGGCTGGAGGAAGGTACAACATCTCATTCACCGTGGACGCTGACGTAAAACGGCTGAACGTGACGCTGAACTGGGCAGCAGGCAGCCTCAACCTGACGTTTGACGCAAACGGAACCAAGATCAATCAAACGGTTGCGGCGGGTGATTCAAGCATCGATTACGACGAGAGTGGCACCACCATACACTACACGATTGAGAATCCGGCAAGCGGAAGCTGGATCGCCTGCATCACAGATGTGATCGCCGCAACCACATTCGATCTCGATATCGAGTTCATCCGGAAGCATCCGAAGAGCGGTGAGTGCTTTGCAAACCCGTGCGAGTCCTGCCACGTGACCGACATCTCGTACAATGCGCCACCGGTCGCCGAGCATGTCACAAGAGGCACCGCCACCGGCGCAGGTGTGTGGACGAACGCAAGCTGTGCAGCCTGCCATACGAACGATATCGTTCTTCCGTCGAGTCTTGGTGGCAGCGGCGTTGACACCGGCAACAACGATGCGATGACCGCACACTATGGTTCGCATCTCTCATTTGACACCGCCGACTGCAACTCCTGCCACGAAGACGACGATATCAGCGCAAAATGGGCGGGCGCCAACGATCCAAGGAACTTTACGAGACATGAGACTGTGAGGAAGGTGCTTCGGACTGGTAAGGTCTGGAAACTGAAGAACGAGTACGAGATCGTTGTTGGACCGATCAGTTCGTCAGGAAGTTCCATCCGGGTCAACCTGCTGCACCATGGGGCGGTTGTGAAGGATGAACTGGTAACTGCCGGGGGTAACTTTGAGTATGAGGTGAAAGGACTTGTAGAGAGCGGTGACGTTGCGATCTGCAACCTGACAGTCAGCAATATCTTTGCCGCGGGTCTATGGGGTGTTGTCACCTTTGATGGCACGGTTCTTGCATCCCGCGTCCACATCGAGACCGCGAATGAGGACTGCTACGCCTGCCACATCTCAGGATACCGGTACGGCGCGGATGATGGCGATGAGTACCTTGTGCTCCGGAACGACGGTGAGGATGTGACGATCGGAAAGCTTCCGGTCAACTTCACAGAACGTGAGCGCAGGATATTTGGAGTCGGGTATGTGTGGGATCTTGGATGCGGATATACGCTCACGGTTGTGGAAGTTGATCTGTTGGGCAGAAAGGCACGTCTTGAGCTTGCGCTGAACGAAACAGTGCTCGAGAGCGAGGTTGTGGGGGAAGGCGGGGTGTTTATGTACAATACCACGATACGTGACCGCAAAGGGCATCAGATCAACGATGTGACCGTGTTTCAGGTGCGAGTTGCGGGGGTGTTTCGTAGATGACCAAATCTCACGCTGTATCAGATAAGACACGAATGGCAAGAGGGGATGGATTCAATAACACCATTCGTGCCATTCACTTATCCGTACCATCCATTATAAATATCATCCTATCACTCACGCTCATCTCGGTGTTCCTTCTTGCAGCCGCGCCGCTCACGCCGGCTGCGGAGAATGGGACCGAGATCGTCCAGCTCGAGGACGCACGTCTCATCTCACCCGACCTCTGGGTGGCTAATGCGAGCCGGACGTTTGGCGAATATGATCTTGCCGATGTCGCTGAAGGCACATACATGACGATCGGCGGCGAGCCATCGACATTCCATGTGAGCTCACTCCTGCACGGCGGATTTGGAGGCGACTGCCTTGGCTGCCACCAGATCGGCGGGCTTGCGCCACCCGATCTTCAGATTAACGAGACCGCGTTTTGCAGTTCGGTTCACGCAGGTCTCAACCATGAGGCTATGTACAATGCGACGATGACAAGCCTTGCCAACCGCGCGTGCTGGGCGTGCCACAGCAACCTGACAAGCGATGGTGAGGAGCCGACCGATCACCCTGACGAGTACTGGAACCCGAGACCGTGCGTCGCATGTCACCAGGTAGGCAACTTCGAGGCTCCGGCGATCTATGAGCACTTCTACAAGGGTGGCAGCACGGGAAGCACAGCGGGAATTGCAATCAGGGTTGCGTGCGTCGGATGCCACTTGAACGGAACCGCTGATCACGAACGAATCCCTCAGATGTCTGCTGAAGCTGTTGCCTCGCACTACGCATCCCGCGACCACCTTCCTGCAACCGACAACTGCTCGATCTGTCATCAGGACGGGGAGGGCGGCGCAGAGTTTGGGAGCGCGTCGCAGGTCTTTGCTCACGACAAAGCCGGGTCATGCGAGGACTGCCACGGAACGGTCGAGACGTTTCATGACCGTGAGCTTGTGATTCCCCCGGAGCGGACGTGTGAAGACTGCCACACGAGCGCGGAATCTGTTGAGAAGTACGGAACCCCGGGACAGATCAAAACACACTATCCGGGCGCGCCGGGTGAGAGTGTGGACACGACGATGATTGACGAGACCCTTGTCTGCTCGAAATGCCACAACGTCTCAGGTGAAGGAGAGGATCTGCACAGCAGAAGTCTCACACGGCACCTGGATGAGAGCGAGGAGACCGCATACCGTGGCTATTGCTTTGATTGCCATGCGGAAGGCGGCACGTTCCCGTACCAGTCACAGACCCGGATCAGCAAGCTGAGCCATGGCAAGGCAGCCGACTGCATGGCTGTGAACTGCATCGAGCCATGCCACAACATAACCGGCGTGAGCGCTTTTCATGCGCCGACCGATGTCGTGAGCGGCTACTTCGGGCTTGCACCAAGCGGGGCTGGCGCCGAGTGCATGGACTGCCACCCGCGGCATATGCGGCTCGGCGATTTCGGGGAGGATGAGGTCGAGTGCCTGGAATGTCATCCCGGATACGAGGCAGCACATTACTCTGATGCGATCGTTGCAGAGGTGAACAAGACATACACCTGCGCACTCTGCCACAACGAAAAAGCGGATCAGTACCACAATCTTACTTACGTCTACGGAGAAGGCGAGATAACGGTGGACGAGTCCTGTTACGCATGTCACGCCCAGGACACGAACTTCACAGAGGTGCAGGCGCTGACATACAGCACAGGCGAGGTGCGGGGCGGCGTCATGATCGCAGGAGTGGTGCGGGATGTTGATGTGGAAGAAGCATTCACATGCACCGAATGCCACAACGTGACCGATACGCCGTTTCATTACAGCCCGTATCCGCTCGGAAGCGCACAGGACCCTGGCT
>JAYEGG010000098.1:0-2098 GCA_034658995.1 Methanobacteriota archaeon
TTGCGATCCGCGGGCAGGCAGTGTTGACAAAAACATCGAGATCAAACGCGCGCAACGCATCCGGCGTGACCATATCCATCATCAGGATATGCGCGTCCATCCCATGCGCTTCTGCCATGGCGCACAGATCAAAGGCAAGCTCCTTCCTGCACTGCCCGATCTTTGTGGACACAATCACGCCGATTGCCTGCGCGTCAAGCGATCGTTCGATCGCAGCACATCGCTTCCGAAGCATCCGATCAACATCCGGCATCCGGACTTCCTCGATCACAGGATCCACGATCCAAACGGGTTTTTTGGTTGCAAGCGCAACACCAAGAGCGTGAAAGTCCCCTGTGCCGATGTACAGATACTCATCACAGTCGGGCGCAGCAGCAGAAAAGTTGCATCCGAGAACAAGCCCGGGGTACGCGATGCGCCTGTCGCCGTCGTGGATGACGCCGGTTATGCCGTGATCTGCAAGATACTTTTGCACATCGGCAAGTGTGTGTACGAACTGCGCGGTCGAGATAAGCCCGACGCGATCCGGGATCGCGCCGATTGCCTGCCTTATCGCCGGAAGAACCGGGGTTAGTGACCGCGCCTCAATGAAATATGTATCTGCCACTGTTGTGTTCGGGATCTCGGCGTGTCCGAACTGAAACAGGATATCCACTGATTCGAGAAGCCCGGTATCAACGTCACATGCGCCGAAGCAGGAATTTGCGGATATCACGCACCTCGCACCGGTGTCCTGACTGATTTCCTCTGATATCCTGAGTGCTTCTCGTCTGAAACCATCGGGAAACTGAAGTCCCACGACTCTGGCGTGTTTTTCCTTAATCACGCTCGCGACATGGTTCAGGTTAAAATCGTATTCCTCGATCATCAAGTCACAATCATATCTGTTTTGGCAGGAAGTACTTCTTGATCACGGTGTCGCATTTTGAGCAGGTGATCATTAGCCAGTCACCAACCATCTGCTTGTTGTAGTGCTCAAAGATCGATGCCCCGCAGGTCGGACACGAATAATATTCTTTAAAATAATAATTATAAAATGTTGGATTGTCATCCAGCCAGTGGAGGACCGAGAGTAGACGCCCGAGATACCGCTGCTGCGATTCGCCCGATTCCACCTCTATCGCGGTCTCGACCCGGTCTTTGACATCCTTGAAATATCTCTTTGATTTCTCACGAATCTTCTTATAATCTGTCATGTATCCAATGCTATCTTTCAAATACTTCGAATACATATCAGCTGCGCCGGATTCATTGCGCGTGATCGTTTTGAGGAAGTATTCGCTCATCAGGTCCTCCATCAGGTCAAAACACGCTGTGCAGATATTGTAGCTTTCGTAATGCGTCGAATCCAGTTCGCCATGACAGATGATACATGCCTCGCGTTCCATGAGATCACAATGGTCTCGTACCGATTTAAAGGTTAGCCACCTCATGACACCCCAACCCACCTGCCGGTTTTAGCTGATGCAACTCTCTTGGGGGGGTGGAACGGTTGACCTCATCGACACTATTAAATACATACAGAAACAGTGATCAAACCTATACTTGCACATCTGCACCGATGCAAACGGCAAATGGTGCAGGAACGGAGGCATATTATGGAACTGTTGGTCAGTCCAATCAACACAGACGAGGCAAAAGCCGCATTCTTTGGCGGCGCAGATATCATCGATGTGAAAAACCCGAAGGAAGGGTCGCTTGGCGCGAACTTCCCATGGGTAATCAGCGCAGTCATCGAGGCGATCGAATCGAAAAAACCGGTCAGCGCAACGATCGGCGATTTTAATTACAAACCAGGCACAGCATCACTTGCCGCACTTGGTGCAGCAACTGCGGGTGCCGATTACATCAAAGTCGGATTGTACGACATCCAGACAGCAGAGCAGGCAGAAGACCTGCTGTCAAATGTTGTGCAGTCGGTAAAGCGGTGTGATCCAAACAAGATGGCAGTAGCAGCCGCTTATGCAGATTACAGACGTATAAATTCAATTTCGCCACTTTTACTCCCCGAGATCGGCGCAAAGGTCGGCGCTGACGTGGTGATGATCGATACCGGCATCAAAGACGGGCGGTCTGCATTCGAGTTCATGACCGAAGA
>JAYEGG010000098.1:2198-4417 GCA_034658995.1 Methanobacteriota archaeon
AGATCAGGGATGTTTTTTGGCGCAGCCGCCACTCTATCAGGTCAAGCGGTATCACGTTTTCAGACGGAACTGGACGCGATACGGGCGGAGATCGGGGGCGGTACAAGGGTCTCGGCGAGAGGATACCCGTCGCAGATCCGGTGGGGGCGGCGATTGGATCCTGAGACGCGGAACAACGCAGTCAGGCGACGATCGAGGATGCGGTGGATGCTGACAGGATGTTCACGATCCTGATGGGGGATGCTGCCCGAGCCGAGACGGGTGTTTATCGAGAAACACGCACGAAAAGCCTCCGAATCCGGATGTGTGGTTGCTAATGCGGATGATCTGACACGCGAGCAACCCCCCAGCATCAAAACCCTTTAGCACACCCCCATCCAAAGATTATAACCTGCCAGAGGAATCTCACCATGAACCTGAATGAACTTGCCGTCCGCCTGATAAAAGGCGAAGACCTCCACACCGAATTCAAGGAACGCCTCATTCATGCCGATGATTTAGCCGCATCAATCATCGCATTTGCCAATACCGACGGGGGACAGATGATCTTTGGGGTAGACGACAGCGGACAAACCACAGGTCTTGGTGATGAAACGGACCATGTACTCCAGTTCATAGACAACATAGCATTCAACAATTGCGAGCCTCCTGTGACGATCGTTCAGGAGACTGTAAGGGACCCGCAGGGACGAATTGTCGTCATCGCAAACATCCTGAAGGGGGACCATCGCCCGTATCGAACGAATCAGGGCGTGTACTACGTGCGGACCGCGTCAGGACGCAGGCAGGCGTCCCGCGAAGAACTCTTGCGAATGTTCCAATCAACGGAGAGCTTTTATTACGACGAAACTTCTGTTTTTCAGAGTAGCACGGAAGATCTGGACGATAAAGCGATAGAACGGCTGCTAAAAGATATTACGGAGCAGGGCTTCGATATTGCGGGCATTTCAGGTGAGCGTCTCATAGTAAACTGGCATCTGGTCAGAGAAACAAAAACGGACGGCAGGGTGCATCCCACCCCCACACTTACAGGAATTATCTTTCTTGCCAGCCATCCGCAGCAGTTTCTTCCTTACGCGTACGTCTCAGCGCTTCGCATCCCGGGAACCGATATATCGGCAGAACCTTACGATCAGAAGCATATCGAGGGGCGCATGGTGGATATTCTCCATGATGTGATGCGGTTTCTGGATATTCACCTGATGCGCCCCCACAAAATCGTTGGGCTGCTGCCTGAAGCAAGACCCGAGCTCCCGGTGGTTACGTTACGAGAGTCGCTTGTGAACGCGCTGGCACACCGTGATTACACAATCTCTGCGCCTGTGCGTGTGATCGTCTTTGATGATCGTGTTGAGATACGGACACCGGGCAAGCTTCCGAACACGGTCACGATCGAGTCTATGAGGTGGGGTGTTCATGTCCTGCGCAACCCGACGATCTACAACGTCTTTCTGAAGTTGGGGTTTGTAACCGATGCGGGAAGCGGTATTCCGAGGATGATTCGCATCTTTCGTGATGCCACAGGAAAAGAACCTATTCTTCGCATGGAAGGGAATGAATTCGTTACAGCATTTCCCAGGTCTTCCATGTTGTGATGAGTTGGAGAGAGAACGTTAGGATAGAAAACATGCGAGATATACGGAGAAAGGTTTTATGCGGCGAGTGGCGATGCCGCCCGGATCCTGCGCGGGCGGTTATTGGGAGACCTGCGAGGGAAGTCACGAATCCGGATGTTTGATCACGCGGATATCGCCCGTGCAGGCACACCTGGTAGGGGATAGTGCGTGATTAGAAGCGTTCAAATATGATTGTAGCGAGACATCAGGATATGAGCAGAGGGTATGTGTTTAGCCAAGGCGAAAAACCACGAGATTACACAAGATTTCACGTAACTACTCAGGCATGTTGATTGGCATCCCGATCACGATTCTATGCTTTCTGGCAAGAAAAATAGGCTCTTTGGCAATTCCCGTGAAATCGATCTCTGTGATAAAACAAGTAAATAAGGAATATCCCTCGATGTTAGTGATTTTATTACTTTCTGGTTACTATGGCTTATCTCAATTCTATTAACCGAGAGATGCACGCGAGATTTACGAGAGATACCAAGGTATAACAAATCTGCGTTCATCCGCGTTTATCTGCGGTTCATTATGTTTTCAACTGACCTGACGAACTCTGCAAAACCGATATCGAGTGGCTGAATAGATGGTTAATCT
>JAYEGG010000099.1:0-4414 GCA_034658995.1 Methanobacteriota archaeon
CCGCGGGAGAAGTGAGCAGTGAAACGATTAAGAGGTATATTGAGAGAGTAGAACATGACTAAAACCAACAAAATGGCGGCATTCATCCCCGCTACAAGTAACGGGGTCTTCTGCCGCGTATCTATAATCCTTATGTTTGTTCCCAACATCCAAGTCTTTCAGGATGCGTGCAACGTTTCAGATCGTCGCGAGATCGTAAATTCGGACCTGTGTAATATCTTCGTTGGTGCAAATTTCAAATTTATCCCCATATTTGACTGGGTTATCTGAGTAGCTCCAGTGTTGCGTGCTTTTATCGCCTATATTCCAGTAAACCCCGGTTGGCCAATTCTCAAGAATGTCGCGATTAAAGAAGACCGCTGTACCAAAAACCGGACAGCCCCATTCTTTAGATGCTCCTGCGAAACCATGCCTGGCAAAGTATGAAGCTCCGGAAGGACCTTCACCCGGCAGATAGAAGCAATGCACCAGGTTCAAAACGACATCCACGTCAGGGTTGGGGAGATTTTTGTGCCGGATCCCATAAGTGTCGTAACACACGCACATAAAATATTTAACTCCGTTCAACTCGAAGATACGAGATTTGCCGCATTCTTTGGATAAATAGTCTGGTGCAAGATCGACATGCCCCCGCTCCTGTGACGAGGGGTGGAACTTTCGCCCCCTGGCATCGATACCATTCTTGCTGACGGCGATACCGATCTGACCCTGAGAATACTCCTCTTTATCCACCGCGCCATCTATGCCAGCGCAAACGATAATGTTCTCCTCTACTTTTTCAAGAATGGCTCCTATCTGCTTTTCAGCCCAATCGTATATCGTGCTTGGCTTGTCTTTATCGGTGTAAAACCACCCACCTGGAAATAGAATAACCCCATCCCCGTGCGTTTTTCTGGAAATACGATCCACAATTTCAGATAACGCCCTCATCCGTCCATTATTCGAATAGTCCTTGTCTTTATCGGATCGGAGAGTAACTGTCGCAACCCACCCATTCAAATCTTTTTTTCTGCGGTCAATAACACTCTTGAATCTTGCAACGTCGGTTGGATTATCCGGATCTAAACTACACCACCGCATCTCCTTCGAATAAAGTCTGACTGTGGGTTCCAAATTCCCCTGCAACTCTGGCAGGAAATCTCTTAACGTATCATACCACGCTCGTTGTTCATCCCTGTAATATGGGTCGTTATCCTTTGCTCTGGTTTTATCGCAAGTAAAAGCCCATTGTCCCAACGAAAACCCCGATTTGGAATTATATGGATAGCTCAACAGAGCTATTTTACGCGGAATTGTGAAATGTTGGGATTCATCAAATTCCACAACAAATCCCGGATCCGGAACGAAATAATCGCAGTTCGGAAGCGTAACCGCATAAACAAAATTTTTGTGCCCCCTGTAATTCTGAAGATTCGTAAATATTCTTTTGAGAGCTTCGTAATGGAGTGTATCTCTGAAGTTTTCCGGATTTGTGCCAATATAAAATTTATGATTGAGTTTCACATCTCCATAAATCTTCTCAAGCATTCTTTTGACGGTAGCTTTGCAGTCAGGACATCTTTCATTATGACGCTCCGTTTGCACCACCCCATCAGAATATCCGTTTGGGGGCGACACAATCGGGTCTCGTGAGGGGGGTGCCTCCACGATATCAAACCCCAGTCCCTTCAAAAAGTTATTCGTCTCTTGCCCGCCGTTGAACTTCGAAGAATCGAGTTCCTCCCCATTAGCAAACTTGTTGGCTAAAGATATCGCATACTTTGGCGGATATTGTTTTCCCTCGAATTCAATAAGAAACTTTATGGACCCCCTACCAGAAGGGATGCCATTCGAATCGATTTCACGTATAGCCTTAATGACGTGTTCATGGTCTATGTTCGATGGTATCATTTGCCCAAACTCCCCCGGACCTCGTGATCCGCGATGACAGTAACATATCGGAGTGACGCATCATAAATTTTTGGAGCACTCGCGAGATTAGGCAGATACCGCCAAAAACCCCTCATACCCGGAAAGACCCAACGCCCACCCCTTCACCCAACAATCCGCGCAATCACCGCCTCAAGCCCGAGCATCTCCTGATCTCCTGTCCGCATATCCCGCAGCGTGACCCTGCCAGCCTCAACCTCCTTCGCGCCAACGATCACAGCGTAATCAGCACCGATCGCACCAGCATGTTTCAGTTGCTGCCCGAATTTCCTGCCGCTGATATCGATTGTGGTGCGCACGCCCCCGTCCGCCCGCAGCCTGCCTGCAACCCGGACTGCGTCCTCTGCCACGTCCGGCAGATAGACGACTGCAACCTTCGGCTCATGCGGCGGCTCAGCTTCGCAGACCTCAAACACACGGTCAAACCCAATCGCAAACCCGCACGATGGCGTCTCTGCCCCGCCGAAGAGCTGCGCAAGCCGGTACGTGCCGCCGCCGCAGACCTGGTTCTGTGTGCCGAGTCCTGCCGCATACATCTCAAAGACCATGCCGGTGTAGTAATCGAGTCCCCTCGCGATTCCGAAATCGACCTCGTAACAGGCGCCGTAGTGATCCAGCAGGGTGCGCATCTGTTCCAGTTGCTCGTGTGTCCCGGTCTCGCCGACGATTGAGGAAACCTCGCCAAGGTCTGCGGTGCTTGGGGCGAAGAGGTTGTTCACGTTGTCGACTTTGAGTTTTTGAGCTGGTTTTCAGATGAGGGATCCATTTCATTTAAGTTTGCTGATTCTAATGGATTCTGTGGTTTTTAATCTTTGCGCCCTTGCGTCACCCTCGTCTTTCTCGTTCATCTGATCTAACGAGAAGGTCGCAAAGGCGAGAGAGAGACGAGAAAGTTTAGATGGGTGCACCGCGTTTTTCCACGTACGCGAGATGACTACCGTTAGCGACCACAGAAAACAGCAGAACCAGTAAGTTTGTATGGTGGAATTGGCTTATTTTGGAGGTACTGGCGAACGGCAAGTTTTTAGGTTCAGAGCTTTAACTGATCTTTAGTGATGTTTATTGGAATAAAAGCTAAAACGAAGATTTCGGAGAAATATCAGAATGTGGTTGATGAATTTGCGAGAAGGGCGCTTGAGAAGTGTGGGGATCGCATAGAAAGCATCGTTTTGTTCGGGTCTGTGGCAAGAGGGGAAGCCATAGAGGATTCTGATATTGATGTTCTGGTCGTTTGGCGTGGTGATGAATCGGAGGGGTGGAGGTCTATGACTGGACTGTCGTTTGATGTGCTTCTGGATGTGAGGGAGTACGTCTCGGTAAAAGTCATCGGTTTAAAAGATTTGAGGCTGAAAACCCCGTTTATGAGGAACGTGTTGAGGGAAGGTATAAAAATTGTATGAACAATATATTGAAAATGCAGAAGAGAAGTTAGGGGCTGCGAAATATCTTTTTGGAGGCGGATTCTACAATGATGCGGCGAGTAGAGCATATTATTCAATGTTTTATTCAGCACGAGCACTGTTATCTACAAAGGAGATACACCCAAGAAAACACAAGGGAGTTATCTTGAAATTCGGGCTGGAATTTGTGAAAGAAGGGTTTGTAGAAGTTGTTTATGGGCATACTCTGACGCATGCGAAGGATAGAAGAGAGGTTGCAGATTATGGTATTGGAAGCAAAATCAGCGAAGAAGAAGCGGAATCCATAGTCGAAGATGCTGAGAGGTTTTTGGAGCGAATTAAGAAAGCAATAGCTGAGATGAAGCGATGAAGCGCCCGATCATAGAACTAAAACGACATATCTAAATGGATTCATCACAGATATATTGCAGTTACCCCAAAATCCGCGCAATCGCCGCCTCAAGCCCGATCATCTCTTGCTTTCCTGTCCGCATATCCCGCAGCGTGACCATGCCAGCCTCAACCTCCTTCGCGCCGACGATCACCGCGTAATCCGCACCGATCGCATCAGCGTGTTTCAGTTGCTGCCCGAATTTCCTGTCGCTGATATCGATCGTGGTGCGCACGCCCCCGTCCGCCCGCAGCCTGCCTGCAACCCGGATCGCGTCCTCTGCCACGTCCGGCAGATAGACGACTGCAACCTTCGGCTCATGCGGCGGCTCGGCTTCGCAGACCTCAAGCACCCGGTCAAACCCGATTCCAAAGCCGCACGATGGCGTCTCGCTGCCGCCGAAGAGCTGCGCAAGCCGGTACGTGCCGCCGCCACAGATCTGGTTCTGCGCACCGAGTCCTGCCGCATACATCTCAAAGACCATGCCAGTATAGTAGTCAAGCCCCCTCACGATCCCGAAATCGACCTCGTAACGGGCGCCGTAGTGATCCAGCACAGAGAGCGTCGCCTGAAGCTCTTCAAGCGGCTGCGCATCATCGGTGATCGATCTGGCTTCATCGATATCCGCATCGAGAAGTGCTGGCAGACGATCCCGCAGATCCGGCTGATCCGAAAGCAGCATCCGGAGACCATC
>JAYEGG010000100.1:0-4412 GCA_034658995.1 Methanobacteriota archaeon
AGCCGCCGTTCATCGAGGATGAGTAACGCTTAAGTAGGATTGATTCATCGTTATCAAAGGTGATATCTTATGAAAAAGAGATACATTTCGATGACGTTTGTTGCGCTTCTTGGTATTGGTTTATTATTTACCGGGAGCGCATGCGCCGCAGTGGATTTTCCTGCGGACGAGGCGGGGATAAGTGCTTATGTTCATGCTAAATCGAGCGTTAACCTGAACGATGCGAAGCCTGCTTTTGCGACGATCGAGCGCGAGACGGACGACTACATCATAGGCACGGTTGCGCTCTCCAAGCACACAGAAGAGCAGTATCCACATGTGTATGTCAGCACTGACGGGTGGGTTGTTGCGTACTATCCGAATGACAGACCGGCGAGCTGGATACTGCCGTGGGCGGATTACAGCGGAGGTCCGATAGCATCCACCACGCTCAGCAAAGTGTTGGGCACTGTATGCACCCAGATAGGAGGGACCACAACAGGTCTAAAGTACTACGACTTCAGGTATGAGGATGCTTCGAAGATGATGATTATTGTGGAGTCTAAGAAGAATGGAGCGAATTTCTTCAAGGTGACGATACCAACGACTTTTGCGACGTACGCGGTGGATTGGTCGCATTACAATGACGATCATGGATATGATGACAGTAGCTGGGCATATCTCAACGGAGTGCAATGCAGTAAGATAGATGGTGGCGATCGTGCAAATTATGGTTCCTTTTCAGGGCAGTTCGAGAATGGAATAGAGCATACGGTTAAGATAAAGGCTCAGGATGATGCCACTGGTCGCATCGGTCTGGTGTTAGAGTATGCAGACTAAACCCCTGCTGATACCAGCCATCCTTCTGGCACTGATTTGCTCACCCATCACATTTGCCGACGAGATCGTGGTTGTGGATGCCGATAACGTCTGGGATCTCACGCTGGATGATGCCGCCGATGTGGATCGTCTTGTCGGCGAGCCGGACGTGATCGTGGTCAAGTATGCTGATACATTCTCGTACAGATCGCTTGAGAATGCCACAGAGGTCGGCGGACTGGTCAGCGAGCCCGGTGTCATGGTTGTCAGATATGCTGATGCCATCGCCTACAAGTCGCTTGAGAATGTGGCAGAGGTGTACAGGCTCGTCGGCGAGCCTGATGTGATCGTGGTCAAATACGCGGACGTCCACAGAGAGATGGACTTTGTAAAAGGGATCTACATCCTCAATCTGACCATCGACTCACCGGAAAACGGTGTTTTCATCCCAACGCCGACTGCTGTTGTGCGTGGGACCGCCTCCGCTCCAAATGGCGTCGCAAACGTCACTGTAAACGGCGAACTCGCAACCGGAACAGAGGACTGGACCATCGCAATCCCGCTAAACGAGGGCGAGAACATGATCAAGGCGAAGGTTACCGACACCACGGGCTACTCCATAACACGAACGATTCGGGTGGTCCATTACGATGCCGGATGCAACTACAACGACACTGATTGTGATGGTGTGATTGATCTCCTGGATCAGGAGGCTGGTACGCCGCCGGATTCATGGGTGGATCGTTTTGGGCGGGCGGTTATGCGCGGCGATGTCAATGGTGATGGGAAGCTCACGTCTGCTGACGCGCTGATGATCCTGCAGGCGGCGGCTGGCGCGATCGATCTGTAGGCTGTTCGGACGTGTGCTGCATGGGGGTGCAGGCGATGGTGGCTGCGTCGCCCACGACGCGGCTGCCACAAGCCCGTAGGTTGCAAGCCAGAACGTAAAGTGGACGTGAACAAATTGTAGTCGAGACGGTGGCAACACCATGATAAACTACGTTAATTGGTAATCGCTTAGGGCTTGCAGAAAAATAAAGTAGCGTTTTTCTGATTCTATGGTTTCCAATCTTTGCGCCCTTGCGTCATCGCGTCTTTGCGTTCCTCTGATACAACGCAAGGTCGCAAAGTCGCAGAGACGCAAAGTTGAGAGCGATGCGCCCGCGTTTTTTTGCATACGCGATGGATACCGTTAGCGACCACAGAAAACGTCAGAACCAGGAAATTTCAATATGTTATTTTTCGGTGACGACTTAGATCCAGCCCCCACCATCCACACGGACCGGACTCTCCCGTAGCCAGTCGATGTCCGGCTGGTACAGCGCCCGCAGGTCCCTTAGTCCAAGCCTGAGCATTGCAAGCCTGCTGACGCCAAGCCCCCAGGCAAGCACGGGGCACTCGATTCCGAGCGGTGCGGTCACCTCTTCCCTGAATATGCCTGCTCCGCCGAGTTCGACCCATCCGAGACCCTCTACGTAGACCTCAGGTTCAACAGACGGCTCCGTGTATGGGAAGTACCCGGGTCTGAACCGCACATCCGGAAATCCGATATGGTGGTAGAACTCGACGAGGTACCCGAGAAGGTTGGCAAACGAGACTCCGGGGTCCATCACCACGCCTTCGAGTTGCTCAAACTCAGGCGTGTGCGTCGGGTCGATCGACTCGCGACGGTATGCGCGGTCGATGCAGAACGCCTTTTTCGGGGGGTCTGGGTGATCTTTGAGGTACTTAATCGTGATCGCGGTGGTGTGGGTGCGAAGAACCTCTTTTCTTGATTGTTCTTTGCTCCATTTCCCGCCCCACCCGGTTGATCCTGTGTCACCGCCGGTTTCGTGGACCTCCCTTACTTTCCCATAGTATTCTGGTAGTTCCGACTCGGAATCAAGATAAAACGTATCCTGCATCTCACGGGCAGGATGGTCCTGCGGCTGGAAGAGCGCATCGAAGTTCCAGAAGGAACTCTGCACGATCTCTCCTTTGATCTCGGTAAATCCCATGTCAAGCAGTATCCTGCGCATCTGGTCAATCAAACGCTGATAAGGGTGAATCTTTGCACAGTGTGCCCGCGGCACGGGTGCATGAATATTGTAAGCGCGGATATTATCCCATTTACGGCTTCGTATGATATCAGACGTCAGTTGTACGATTTCTTCCGTATCATCCGCGTATGAAAGCCCGGCTGCAAGTTCTATGCCTTTTTCTGTTATTTCGATAGTCCTGAGTTTTTTCTCGGTCACATTAACCAGTTTTCGCTTGATGAGATCTTTCACTGCATTTTTGTGGGTGTCTTCTTCCGGAGCGTCGCCCTCAAGCAGTATCCTGAGCACCGCCTCATCTGCGCCCGCATCCGGCGCCACGTCGCTGGCAGGCATGACCGCACCACCCACGATCGCAGCCCACCCCTTGCGCCGCAGCCAGCCAAGGGATATCCCGACCATGGCGGGTGGAAATTTACTTTTAAGATCTGAAGTCGTGATTTTTTCGTTGTGGGCTTGTATGTGTGAAATCATCCGGCGTTCGGGGAGTCCGTTGCTCGCACATCCCTGACCCTCTTCTGTCAGGGTGTATATTTTTGTTATGGATTCATTAACGGCTACAAGTCCCTTTTCCTCAAGAAGAAAGGCTGATTGCATCAGGGCGTCAGGATTCAGGTTAGATTTTCCTGCAAGTTCTGCCGGTGTTGATCCTTTCAGTTCGTTCAGTGTTATAAGTACGCGTTTTTCGTTTGGTGTGAACTGCATGTCAAGCCATCCTGTGCGGGTCTACTATGTACAATCCGTATGCAGCATGCTGCATGGTTATGTATTGTGGAAGGATATTAAAAGTGTAGTAGTCAACCTGGTGCCGCCATAGTAAAAGATTGTATTTCGGGGTGCAATAGTGGAGCGGTTGCAATCGAGGTCGAAGACGCTACTATCCTACGCTGGTATCAACATCTCTTTTTCAGCCCGCGGTGCATAATGATCCGATATCACATCATCCAACTCCATAAACTTCTTTACAATCGGGTTTTTCTTATTCAGTTTATACATCCTGGCTCTGCCAACTTCCCTTGTCGCTACCACGACGCCATTTCTCTCTATGACTTTCCATATATTGAAGAGTGTTGCTCTGCTGATGCCAGCGCCTCTCGCAATGTCTGACTTTGAGTGATCGAATGTTTCGTTATCTATCAGAAAATCCAGTACCTTCAATACCGGGGTTTTCGTTCCGAAAAACTCCATGAACAGTGTGGCATTCTCCATAATATAACACGGGAGAATTTGTTTATATACCTTACCATCGATGTTTAAAAATATGAACAATACGGATGTGCTAAAAGGGCTGTAGTCATCCCAAAATATGGTGAAATCCCGGTAACCATCATACGAAACAATATGAACACAGTTGGTATGACAAGGGATGAATATTTCTCCATTTTAGAAAGTATTTAGTTGATATATGGTCGGTCAAGGCGCCAGATCGAATGAAGCCGTGGGTGTCGAAAAACAGGCTCTCTGGTATCTTCCGTGATAGCGAACCCAGGAGCTCTATCAGATTGATCATCTATTCAGCCACTCGATATCGGTTTTGCAGAGTTTCCTGTCAGTTGAAAATATAATGAACCGCGGATA
>JAYEGG010000101.1:0-4378 GCA_034658995.1 Methanobacteriota archaeon
ATCCGCATCTTCAGGCGTCTTGTCGAACCGCACCCGCACAAGCCGCGGGAATCTGAGCGCGTACCCGGACGCATAATGCGGGCTTTTCTGGATTTCCTCGTACGCGATCTCAAATACAATTGCGGGCTGTAACTCGATTGTGCCCCCGTCTTCTGAGATGATGTATTGCGAGAAGAGTTCGGTTAGTTCGGTTAATTGTTCGTCTGTTATGCCGGTTCCGACTCTGCCGATCTCAAGGAATTCTGCGGTGTCTGGATCGTAGCATGCGAGCATGTATGAGCCGATTAGGTTCGCCCGCCTTCCTTCGCCCCAGTCTGCGCCGACGACGACGAGATCGAGCGTTTCCATGATTGGCTTGATTTTGAGCCAGTTTTTGCCGCGTTTTCCTGGTGAATATGTTGAGTCCGGGTTTTTGAGCATGATCCCTTCGTGCCCTGCGTCCAGGGCAGCCTGGTATACGGTGTGTGCAACTCCGGGATCGTTGGTTACGACCTGTTCTGCCACGCTGATGCGGACGGCGTCGCCATGCGGGCGCGCCACCGATTCCAGCTGTTTTCTGCGGGTGTGGAGTGGCTCATCGATCAGCGCCTCGCCGTTGAGGTGCATGATGTCGAACAGGTTCAGGTGAAGCGGAACTTTTTCTGCCATCGCGGATACCTTGTATTTTCTCCGGAAGCGTCTCATGATCTCCTGGAATGCAAGAGGCTTTCCCGCATGTCCCGTGGCAACGACCTCGCCATCGAGAATTACTTGGTTCGCAGTTACCTGTGATTTTATTATGTTTACGACGTCTGGAAGTGATTTTGTCACGTCTTCGAGCCTTCTTGAGAATATCCGGACGTTGTCGCCATTCTTGTGGATCTGTACCCGTGCGCCATCGAACTTCCATTCGGCGGCATACAGCCCTGTGATGTCGTCAAAGCTGCCGATCTGGGCGAGCATGGGCTTGATCGGTCTTCCGATTCGGATACTCACCTGCTCGAGATCATGGTGGGATGCGGTTACCGCAACCTCGCCGAGATCGTTGATCAGCATGTATGCGCGCTCGACTGCGCCCGCGTCTTCCTTGAATGCCTGTGCGATTGCGTTTCTGACGAGCCCTTCGCCTACGCCGATCCTGAGTTCCTCAAGCACGATGCGTGCGATGTATCTTGATTCGGTGGGGGATGCGGTACCAAATAAATATTGAAGATTTTTTATTTTTATCTGCTGCGAACCCTTACCTGACGCCTGCGCAATCGAGAGCATCCTCTCAAAGACCTCGACGATGGTGAGGTGCCCGTCCGCCCCATTGCCACTACGACCGCCTTCACCCCCGCTCTCGCCATCATCCCTGTCAGCGCCCCCATCAGTAAAATCAAGGAACGTCGTCTGCGTTGCCCGCGCACCCCGGGATCCGGCAACTCCTTTTTCAAGTGCAACCCGTGCCGCCTCGCCCACATCACCGGTCTCACGTATCAGTTGCTTGATCTGCTTAACCGGCACCCCCGCCGTCCTTGATATCGATTCGTACAACAGCGAGGGACCAACACCCAGTTCGACCGCGCTCCAGTCAGGAAACACATTTCCCATAACGAACCGTGAGACAATCGAAAGTTCGGCGTCAGGGTCGCTGCTTCCACCGATTCTTTGAAGAAGAGATGATACGACCGCGGTTATCTCAAGCGAACTGGATATACCCTCAATTTCCTCACAAACATCTGCAAATTCCTTAAACGTCGTCATGAATTTTGAGAACCGAATCTGAGAATCAGGTATCCTGAAAGAAGCCCGATGATCGCAAAGATCGATGTAAACCCTGGCATCGCTTTTATTTTATCCATTAAACCGTTCTCCTCTTCGTTCTCTTCTCCCTCTTCTTTTTCGTTGTTCTCATCTCCATCTGTTGCCGGCTGGCTTTCGCCAGTCTCGCCCGGCGCCTCATCCGACACCGCTTCCGATGTGGTGTCCGCGGCCTCAACTGGCGCATCGGCGGCTGTACCACTCGTGGCATCAGCGGTCGCATTGTTCACAGTCGCGTTACCCGCCGCCGCATCTACATCAGCGCCATACCTAATCAGGATTTCCGATGATCTCGCCCGGGCTGAGTAGAACTTGGGATTTATATATTTCTCGAGTTCGAAGGTCGCCGCGGGTTTGTAGTCTCGCGCCAGATCGATCTGCCTTGCCGTCTGGTAATACACAACCACGCTAGGAAGCGTGACCGTTTCATTAATTTTTATTGTGTATGTGTTCACATATTCACTGGTGTGCTCGGTCGACGCCGGGTTTAGCACCATGCTCCCGCCAAGCGTGCCATTAATCAGTTCGGCGCCATCCGGAATCGAGTCAAAGACATACACCATCGCAGCATGCGTTCCCTCGTTGCATGCGCTCACTGTGACATTCACCACGCCACCCGTAACATTCGCCACGTTGTCAGTAACATTCATCGCACCGTCCGCGTGTTCCTCGGTCTTCGTAACCGTGACGTAGGGACCCTGCACCGTGACCTCCGGAGTGTCACTCGTGATGTTGATCCGCCACCCCTTGCACCACACTGACACATTTACAACTGGTAGCGTGTGCATCCCGGGTACAAGCGGCGTTATCGAGTACCGATACGTGTCCCGCGAATAATCCCAGTAAAGATCACGATCCGGATCGACCACAAACTCGTCGGTGATCGAATCAGTGACCACGACACGGTCTGCCACGCTGAGATTCGTTATCTTAAGCTCGATGAATACCTGTTCCCGGACATAAACCTCCTTGCTTGCGCTCTTGGTCACAGAGAATGTGTTGTTCAGCCACTCGCCAAAAGATATGGGACCTACCGGCGGCTCGATGATACATGCCTGAATTGTGATCGACTGGATCGGCGGGTTGCTTCCGATGACGATCTTGCTGGCATGTACCCGTATCCGGTCGGTCCCATTCTCGATATATGTTTCTGTGCAATTAAGATCAAACGTGTATGAGCTTTCGTTTGCATTGTATGCATAATCAATAGCGGTCTCGTTGGTGCTGAATACTTCGCGCCACACCGCCGAATCGTTCTTATATACCGTGACAAGCGCCCAGACCGATTCCCCAAGCCTGATCTCGGATGCCCTGCCAACGCTGAAATCAGTCACCTCGAATACATACCCCTCAATGGCAACACGCTCACCCCACACAAGCGTCGCATCCGCGCAAACACTCTCTTCAGACGCAGCCACCTGAACAGGGACTGCGATCACCGAAAACACTAAAAACATCAAAAACGATTTTTTCACAAAAAATCGAGTAAAAACTGCCCTTCGGGTGGGGCTTGCGGTGCACTTTTTCGTGGATGGGAATTGTGCGTGGAGCGACTGGACGCTATAGTGGATATACCATAGAAAAATCAAAAGAGTGGCTCTGCTGGATGTCATTTTCGACGTCTGCCGAGCAATACCGCGGCAAGACATGCGAGAACCGCAAACACGCCAGTAAACCCGGGTTCTGTCCGAACCGGGGTTTCTATGGTCTCCGCAACCTCTGCCGCTGCCACTTCTGATCCCGCCGCTCCTTCTGATGCGTTCATGGCTTCAGCCGCCGCTTTTGCTTCAGCTTCAGCCAACACATCCGCAGCCGCACCAATGGCTTTGGTCCCGTTCACCGTCAGTATCGGCATATCAGAGATGCTGATCCCTTCATACGTCGTGATATCAACGAACTCGACCACAGCAGGCGGCAGCATCACAGTCCGGTTCGGATCAATCGTGTAGTCAAACGACTCCACCTCCCCTGCCTTTATCACGCGTTTTAAGAAGAAGGTCCCATTCCCTTCATCGACGACCATGCCGCGTGAAACCGGATTACGGACCAGCATGGACTCCATCGGAAGCTGATCCATGATTGTTATAGATGCAGGCCGGTCTCCAGTGTTCTTTATGGTTACTGTGACCTCTGTAGTATTATTCTGAGTTACCAGAGTAGGGTCAACCGCCTTTGTCACCTCGATATAAGGACCGTGTACCTTAACTGGCTGCGGGTACGAAACCATGCTGTAATTATACCCATCTTCAGTCCAGTTAACGGTCGCAGAACCGAGTTTGTAAGTTCCGGGCTTTAAGAGGCTCACAGGATACGCGCACGTCATCACTTCGCCCGGTTCAAGCGAGAAGTCCCAGTTCCATAGATCAGATTCCATATCAGGAACTTTCAACATGTCCGCAGGAAGCGCGCACCTCCATACATTCAAATCAGTGGTCGCCGGTTTGTGCCATGAGTCCACAGGCGAATCTCGAAGTGTTAGTGCGGGGATCGTGTAATCACCCCAGTTTATCACTGTAAAGAAGATGTAGGGATCGTAGTCAGTGTAAATCGCACAAGTGGTCTCGCCGGTGTACGCCTCGACTGCCTCTGATGCAAC
>JAYEGG010000102.1:0-4364 GCA_034658995.1 Methanobacteriota archaeon
ATAAAGATCGATAGAGTAATAAACGACTAAAATGATATACGATATACGTTAATACCGAGGGAGTCAACTCATGAAAATTGCAATAGTAGCACCACCATGGATCAAGATTCCCCCAGCGCGTTATGGGGGTATAGAGGCGGTTATCGCTCTGCTCGCAGATGGACTCGCCGAAAGAGGGCATGACGTAACACTGTTCACAGTCCTGGAGTCTGTGTCGGATGCTCAGATCCGTCACTTCTTTGAACACGAACAGTGCAGCCTCCTGGCAGGACAGACGTCCATATTCCTGAATGCCGCGATCACGCACTCGCTTGGATCATATATCGAGATCGCAGATCAGGGCAGCTTTGATATCATACATGACAACACTTGGAAAGAGGGTCTGGCAAGCGCGTTCTTTATGGATATTCCGGTTGTGCATACACTCCATAGCCCTCTTGACGAGTCAAATAAGCAGTTTTACGAGCTGTTTGTTGGCAGGAAGGATCTTCATTTCACAACGATCAGCGACTTCCAGCAGACCGTTCTGCCCGGTCTCAATTATGCCGGAACCGTATATAACTCGATCGAAATAGAGAGCTACCCGTATTCTGAGGAGAAAGAGGACTATCTATTGTACTTAAGCAGGTTCAACCACGAGAAAGCCCCGCACATCGCATGTGAGGCTGCGAAACGTCTTGGAATGCGACTGATTCTGGCAGGCAAGGTATCAGAACCTGACGAACACGAATACTTTGATACGATGATAAAGCCGTATCTGAACGATAAGATCAAGTACGCGGGCGAAGTCAGCGATGAGGATAAGAAGAGGCTGTTTGCGGGCGCAACTGCTTTTGTCTACCCGCTCCAGTGGGAGGAGCCGTTTGGGATTGTTATGATTGAGGCAATGGTGTGCGGCACACCTGTTGTGACCTACAAACGCGGTGCTGCACCTGAACTGGTCGAAAACGGAGTGAACGGCTATCTGGCAGATGATTTCGAGGATCTTCTCGATTGTATCGGGCGGGTGCAGGATATCAAGCCCAAACGGTGCCGGGAATACGTGGAGAAGCATTTCAGCGTGGATGCGATGGTTGATGGCTATGAGCGAGTTTACAGGCAGATCCTGAACAGTTAGATGGTTACATGTTGGATATGAATTTGTTAGAATGTTGGGAAGTTGGAGGTAAATGATGGAATCAGACTATGAATGGCTGATCCGGGAACGTGGCTTTAATCCGAACCGGCAAGCCGAATGTGAATCTGTTTTTTCGCTTGGAAACGGTTATCTTGGCAGCCGCGGCGTCCTCGAAGAGATGCCCGCGGGCAGCAGTCAGGGGACGTATGTCGCAGGTATTTTTGATAAATCAGAGGCTGAAACAGTTGAGATCGTGAATCTACCCGGTCCGGTTGGTTTCCAGTTATACGCAGATGGTGAGCCGGTTGCAATAGATCAGATGGAGGTTACCGGGCACGAACGCGTTCTTGACATGAGACAGGGGATGCTTGTCCGCAGAACCAGCTATCGACCAAAGAAGAGCGGGCTATATGAGTATCGGTCGCTTCGCGCATTCAGTGCGGCTGATGAGCACATCATGCTGATGCGGGTTTATTTCGTCGCTCTGGACTCAGACGTTGATATTCTCGTAGAGAGCAGCATTGATGCATCGACGCTGAACATAAGGAAGGAGATGGGCACCAAGGTTGCGCACTACAGCGTTGTGGAAGCTGATCATGTAGACGGCATCGGCTATCTGGTTGCGAAATTGAATGATTCCGGACGCAGTGTCGCTTATGCAGCAAATCTCGTGGTAGGGGACGGCGATAGCGGCGGTGAGGGGGATGGCAGCAATGGTGGCGAGGTGGTTGACGGTGTTGTTCGCACATCCGAGTTTGATGACGGCAAATTAACTGAAAGCGTGCGATTTAAAGCCCGTAAAGGAACGCTATACACCTTCGAAAAGATCGTCTCGATATATACCTCACGCGACGTTCCGCGGGAAGATGTCCGCAATATCCGTGATGTGACTGTTGATGCCCTGAAACAGAGTCTGGACACAGGTTTTGACGGAATGCTTGCAGCACACACAGATGTTTGGGGTAAGATGTGGTCTATGTCAGATATTGTGATCGACGGCGATCCCGGTGCACTGAAAGCGCTGCGGTTCAACCTGTACCATCTGATGATCGCAGGCAGCAGATCCGATGATCAGGTCAGTATAGCGCCCAAAGCGCTGACCAGTAGCTGGTACAACGGGCATTTCTTCTGGGACACCGAGCTTTTCGTGCTTCCCTTCTTTACGTTCACATACCCTGGTATCGCAAGAAATCTGCTGATGTACCGGTATTACCGGCTGGATGAAGCCAGGAAAAATGCGAGGAAGCAGAATCTGCCCGGGGCACTCTTTCCATGGGAGTCAGCAGAGACCGGAGAAGAGGTTACTCCGAAAACATGGGTGAATCCGGAAGGAACGATCATCGACGTGCATACGATGGAGCGTGAGCACCATATCTCCGGCGACGTCGCTTATGCGGTGTACCAGTACTACAGGGCGACGGCTGATACCGGGTTCCTGCTGGATTATGGAGCCGAGATCATTCTTGAAACTGCTCGGTTCTGGGCGGGCAGGGTGGCATACAACGATACTTCCGGAAAATACGAGATAAAAGACGTGATCGGTCCGAACGAGTATCAGGAGTGCGTTGATAACAATGCATACACCAACTACCTTGCCAGATGGAATCTTAAGTGCGGTGTCCTGCTGTACACCGAAATTCTCAGGGGTTATCCGGATAAACGAAAAATCCTCTGCGAAAAGATTGGTCTGGAGCAATTAGAGATTGATGAATGGCAGAAGATCGCAGACAACATCGAATTTACGGTTCTCGATGACGGGATGATCGAGGAGTTCTCAGGATACTTTGAAAAGCTTGATGCGACGATTGAGAAGTGGAACGAACGCGGAATGCCGATATTTCCGGATGCAGTGCCGCTTGAGCGTGCGCACGAGTCGCAACTGGTAAAACAGGCAGATGTGGTACAGTTATTGCATCTATTCAACGAAGACTTCTCGAACGACGTGAAGACGGTGAACCTGGACTATTATGACCACCGGACTACTCACGAGTCCTCGCTCAGTCCAAGCATATACACGATCCTGTGTACGGAGGCAGGAGAGGTGGATCGGGCGTACAAATACATCAAGTACTCATTATACGGCGATCTTTCTGACAACTATGGCAATGTGAAGCACGGCATCCATGCAGCCTCGCTCGGGGGCGTCTGGCAGGCAGTGGTCTTCGGGTTTGCCGGCGTGCGCATGAAAAGCCGTGGTGAGGGGGGTGCTGGTGAAATACTCACTGTGAACCCACGGTTACCGGAAAACTGGGAGCGGCTTCAGTTTAACCTGTGCTGGCAGGGGTTCAAACTCGAATTCGACATGTCAGCAGGAGATGTGGGCGTATTCTTTGAATCGACCGGTGATGGTGCTGGCAGTGGTGGTGGTGGCGATGGCAATGCTGTTGGTGTCATGGTTCCAGTTGAAATAGAGGGCATGCTTTATGAGATCCCCGGAAACAAGAGGACGGTGATAACGTATGGCGATTGATTTTGAAAGCGAGGTTGGTTTTATCTGGGATGTTGATGGCGTCATCGTCGACAGCCCGCACGAAATGGCATGGCGGCTCACCGCGGAGATGGCGCCGTGGAGTGTTGATGAGGGCATGCTTGATTCAGGATTCTACCATGATTATGTCTCCGGGCGACCCAGGTACGAGGGTGGAAATGCGATTCTTGAGCGTTTAGGGGTGTATGAGCGGCTCGGTGCGGAAACCGACGGTGCGAAAGAGGAGATGCTTGAACAATACTGCACCCGCAAGAACGAGCTGTTCACAGAACTGGTTGGTGAGGGCAGATTCGAAGTCTTTGAGACCTCGGTTGCGATGATCATTGAAGCGCATACTAAAGGGGTGTTTCAGGCGATGGCATCAGCCTCAAAGAATGCAAAGAACCTGATCACCATGATAACCGGCAACCACCGGTCCGGAATACCGGATACGCTTTATTCGCTCTTTGAAGTGGACGCGTCGGGATTATCTGGCAAGAGCAAGCCAGAACTATTTGCGTTTGCGGCGAATCTGATGCAGGAGTTATCAGGTGGTAAGATCAAGCATTACATAGTGTTTGAGGATGCACCATCCGGAATAGTGGCTGGTAAGGAGAATGGCATGTTTTGCGTCGGGATACGGAGGATCGGGGACCCGTCCACCCTTGTTAAGGCTGGTGCTGATATCGTGGTCGATGATCTCGGTGAACTGAGTTATGATGCGCTGAGATCACGGTTTATTGAGGCGGGTCACAAGGCGTTATGAGCGCCTCTGATTCT
>JAYEGG010000103.1:0-4342 GCA_034658995.1 Methanobacteriota archaeon
TTCTGCTCCCCTCTGCGCTCCGCCCAGATTCTTCCGCCGTGCATTTCGATGATCTTCTTTGCTGTGGGTAGCCCGAGACCGGTTCCTTTTGATGTGGCGTCCACCTTGTAGAACGGATCAAACACTTTATCGAGCGCACCTTCCGGGATCCCGGTGCCGCTATCTGCGATTGATATCAGTAATTCACCATTTTCAGCGTCTGCGGTTATGGCGATGTCGTTTTCCAGTGTGCATTTGATCGCATTGCCGATGACATTTGCAAATGCGTGGGTTAGCCGCTGTTGATCGCCATGAATCGTTGGCAGGTCCGGTGATATCGTTGTATGGAGCTCGATTCCTTTGATGTCGATCGTCGGCTGCATATACTCAGTCACCTCATTTATAATGCTATTAAATGAAACGTTCTCCTCTTTTAATGGCGTGTTTTTTGTCACAAGGTTGTTAAATTCGATGATATCAATAATCATCCGTGTGATGTGGTTGATCTCTTGATCTATGGCAGCCAGACTCTCTTTTTGTTCATTTGTTATCTTGCCGAGATGCCGGTCCATCAACAACTCGACATGACCGTCGATCGATGTCAGTGGGATGCGCAGTTCTGCCACGGTTCTGGAGAAAAACTCGGTTTTCTCACTAAACAACTTTTTTATTTCGTCGTTTTCGGCGATCAATTCGTTTGCGCGTTCTGATGTCTGCTCGGGCACTGTTTCCCCGAACGTGTCCGGGGCGCGGTCTCGTGCGGCAAATCCGGCAAGTGCCACCAGCACCAGTGTAACCAGCCATATCACGAGAATCGAGGCTAAACTTAAGCCCAATCCGGATCCCGGAAGGATGCTTACGGCGGCGATCGCCATCGTTCCGAATAATATAAGTATCAACCATGTTCGTGGAATTTCGTACAATTATTATCACCTTAACATATTTCATTTTACAGTAACGGTTCAATCTAATTATACCTATCGGAGGTCTTGATTCCTGCGTGATGGGGCGTGGAGCCGCGATTGGCAGCACCACATCGGCGGGCGCTCTAATAACCCCCCGGATCGGCATGTTATAGAATCATCTCATGCTTTCCCAGATCCCTTTTATAGCGTCCGATACCACCCCATCTGAGAATTCAACAACTGGCATGGCTGCGACCATTGCTTCGGTTACCACCGGGTCATAGGGGATATTCCCAACAATCGTAACCCCGCGCTCATGGCAAAACCTGGCAATCAACCTGCTGTTCTCTTCATTGATGTCGTACTTGTTGATGCAGACAACTGACGCAATCTTAAAATGCCGGGTCACATCCAGGATTCGCTCAAGGTCATGCAGTCCCGACATCGTGGGTTCGGTGATGACCAGTGCCAGGTCCACGCCGGTCAGGGACGCAATCACAGGGCAGCCGATGCCGGGCGACCCATCGATCAGGATGAGATCTGCTCCTTCCTCTTCTGCGACCTGCTGGGAATTATTCCTGACAACGGTTACCAGTTTTCCGGACGCTTCTTCGGCGATGTTTAGCTGTGCATGTGCCATCGTCCCATATTTCGTTTTTGAGATGAACGCATGCCCTGAGACGCGCTCTGTGAGGATGACCGCATCCGAATCACACACAAAGACACATACGCCGCAGCCCTCGCAGCGTGTCGGATTGACCGCATAACCGGACTTTGTACCGGATATCGCCTTGAATCTACATGCTTTTTCGCATATTCCGCATTCTACACATTTTGATTTATCAATTGCTGCAACGTTTAAACCTTTGAACTCCTCTCTTTTCACGATCTCCGGATGGAGCAGCAGATGAAGATCGGGCGCATCCACATCGCAGTCAGCAATAACCGGATTCCTTGCGAGGGCTGCAAACGATGCGACGAGTGTTGTCTTCCCTGTGCCGCCTTTTCCACTTATGATGGTTATCTGCCTCATGATTCACCCCTGATCCCATCAATCATTCCGGAAAATCGGTTCTTCCACTCAGGGATCATATTCACGAAGGGCACGCCTTCCGAATAATATTCTGCGATCTTCTTATCATAAGGAATCTTTAGCAAGATCGGAATTCCTTCTTCTTTGCAGTAGTCGTAGACATCTTGATTTCCGATCCCCGCTTTATTTATTACCACGCCAAAAGGAATCTTTAGTACTCGTAGCACTTCTACTATCAGTTTCAGGTCGTACAACCCAAATGGCGTCGGCTCTGTCACAAGAATACAGTAATCGCTATCCGAAATCGCTGCAATCACTGGACATGCAGTTCCAGGAGGCGCATCAATAATCACGGTCTTTTCCGGACTGATCTCCCCTTTGACATGGTCTATAAGGGGTGCTGCCATGATCTCCCCAATATTCAGCAGCCCATACACGAGTTCTATGTTGTCGCCACTCCGCCCCTTCTTGATAACACCGATCTCCCGGGTCTCCTCGCTAATCGCATCCCGCGGGCAAACCATGGCGCATAAACCGCAGCCATGGCAGAGTTCGGAAAAGACCATGACCTGTGCCGGGAGCACAACGATTGCGTTATATTCACATGCAGCCGCACACTTTCCACAGTAATCACATAAATCGTGATCGATCACGGGCACAATTGTACATGCCGATTTTACATCATCTATCCCTGGTTTGAGGAAGATATGTGAATTTGGTTCTTCGACATCGCAATCCAGTAACTGCACATTTGAGAGCGACAATGCAAGATTTACAGCTACCGTAGTCTTTCCTGTGCCGCCTTTTCCGCTTGCTATGGATATGATCATTAGATCCTCTCCGATTCTTGTTGGTTTGGTGAGTGATATTCCGTCATTAAAGTTACGCCACCTGAGTTTGTCCCGATGATGCTTACTCTTTAGGACTCCCCGGTAAAAGAGTTTACCCCGATATGCCCTGAATCCACAGTATCGGCAGGAGACTTTTTATTATCTTCCGGTTACATGGAGTTGTCTTATGTAAACATAACTGCCAAAATGGAGCACTATCGATCTGAAAAGTCGTTTACACTGTTAATCCGTGTAATCTGTGTTAATCAGTGGCAAATAAAACTTTTAGCCACAGATTAACACTGATTTCGGAAGTCTTATCGCACCATTGTTTGCAGGATTAGTATCATGTTTTCCAACCGACCAGAATGAGTTAAAAGGACTCATCGGCGTGCATGCATGCTGGCGGTATACTGCTTGGGTGTGCCACGCCAAAATCGCGTGTAGAGGCGGGCTAGCAGAGAATCGGCGTGATTAGCCAGTAGCCACCGGGGGGTGGTGAAGAGCCGAAAAAAACCCCTGGGTTGTGGCGGTGTGAAGTATAACCTGTCACATCCCGGGCACCGATGAAAAACGTTTTGCACGTCGGCAGGACGGTGCGAAGCCGTCCCTGGGCGCGACGTTCACCCCATCCCTCGTCCTTTCAAGTACTCCTTGATATCGCTCACAGTGTAGGTCTCGTAGTGGAATATGCTTGCTGCAAGACAAGCGTCCGCGCCGCTCGCAAACGCGTCATAGATGTGGTCCATCGTCCCGACGCCGCCTGATGCGATCACGGGGATATCTACCGCCTCAGCGATTGCTTTTGTTACAGGAATGTCGTAGCCGTCTTTTGTCCCGTCCCGATCCTTGCTTGTGAGCAGTATCTCTCCAGCGCCAAAGTCCTGCATCTTTTGCGCCCACTTGATGGCGTCGATTCCGGTTAGCTCTTTGCCACCGTATATAACGACATCATACCATGCGCTGCGTCCGTCTTCAAGCTCGACTGCCGTCTTTCCGTCGCCTTCCTCGAACCTGCGCTTGCAATCGATCGCAACAACGATCTTATCAGACCCAAATGCGCCTGCGACTTCCTTGATCAGTTCAGGGTTCTTGACTGCAGCGGTGTTGATTCCAACCTTGTCTGCGCCTGCACCAAGCACCCGCTCAAAGTCGGAGAAGCTCGCAATTCCGCCGCCGACGCAGAACGGGATCGTGACAACGTCTGCAACCCTTCTGATCACGTCGGTCATCGTGGCTCTGTCATCGGTCGAGGCTGAGATATCGAGGAAGACCAGTTCATCAGCTTTCTGCTCTACGTACCGCCTGGCAAGTTCCACCGGATCGCCCGCATACCGCAGACGCTCAAATTCGATTCCCTTAACGACCACGGCATTACCGCTCTCGTCAAAGGTTGTGTCAAGACATGGGACTATTCGTTTTGTTGTCATTGTGATGCACCTGGATTGTCCGTGATCCTCGATCTTCATTCTTGCTACTGTTTAGATATAGTTTTGGGCTGTAACGGGACCGCCACATTAGGTGGTGACGGATCAAAGTTCCCTGGCCCGATGTTTTCTGTGGTTTCCAATCTTTGCGTCTTTGCGTCTTTGCGT
>JAYEGG010000104.1:0-4337 GCA_034658995.1 Methanobacteriota archaeon
AGAAAGCTGCTTTTTATTGGTATAAAAGAGATAAAAAAGGAAAAAGCGATAAAACTTCTAAGAGAGTATAAGATAACATACCGGAAAGCAGCAGAGATGATGGGAGTGGCGATTTATGAATTATTAGATATGGTGGAAAAAGAAGGGATTGAGGTTGGATATTCGATGAGGGATCTGGAAAAAGATTTAGAGGAAATGAAGTGATTGCTATAGACTCCACCCCCCTTATCCATCTATCAAAGATTGGAAGGCTGGATATTCTGGAGAATTGTTCACTTATTACAACGGAGTCTGTTAGGGGAGAAGTGGTCATAGAAGGAAAAGTGGGGGTAAGCATGTTAAAAGAATTCTTTAAGCGTGTAGAGGCGGTTAAATTATCGGAAAATGATATGGGCACTGCATCATCTATTGTGAAGAGTGAATATGTACCCCAGGCAGATGCAGAGCTTTTACTGCTTGCAAAGAGGAAAAACTGCACGCTACTTACGAATGACCGGGCATTGGTATTATTAGCAAGGAGCATGGGAATAAAAGTATGGTGGGTCACGACCCTAATCCTGAACATTGTGAACGCGGGAATGCTTCCCAAAAAGGAGGGGAAACATATTCTGGATGACCTGATAATGAGTGGGATGAGAATCGAAACAGGTGTATATATAAGGATACTTCGAGAGATGAAGATGATGGGGCGGTGAGCCAATGTCAAACAAAAAATGTTTAAACAAATCGCTCTCGGAAAGTGGTGAAAGGGACGGGGATCAGGTTTGTCGGTATTTAAATCGCAAAATGTTTGGGTGAAGGAGAAGAAAATGAACGCAGAAGACAAACTTAAAGAAGACAGTGCCGTCGTCTGCATCATCGGACTCGGATATGTGGGACTACCGTTAGCAGAGGCATTTTCCAGATACATCCGGGTGATATGCTACGACGTGGACGAGGCGAGAGCAGCAGGGTGAAAGCGGATGAGTGAGAACCCAAAAGAATCGAAAAGATGGTTTAAGCAGGCAGACAAGGATCTAAAAGCATCTAAAAACAGTTTAAATTCGGAAGATTATGAATGGGCGTGTTTTCAGGCTCAACAGGCAGCAGAAAAAGCTCTGAAGTCAATTCTGTATGCTAAAGGATTCAGAAAGATATTGACGCACTCGATATTCGAGCTCATAAAAGAAGCAAGTAGATTCGAGGGGGGATTTAAGGAATGTAAGCATGGGGCAAAGGTTCTTGATAGTGCCTACATCCCAACACGATACCCAAATGGGATTGCGGGCGATCTTGTCCCCTTCGAGTATTATGAAAAGGAGGACGCAGAAGAATGCATAATGTATGCAGAGTTGATATTGGAAAGGGTGAAGGAGTTTATAGGGAAATAGATGCTGAATTGAGGCTGTTTGCAAAAGAAGTGCGTAAGAAGCATGACGTTCATAAGATCATCGTCTTCGGATCCTTCGTAAGAAAAGATTTGAACGAGGGAAGCGACATCGATATAATCATCGTTGGAGACTTTAAGGAGCGATTCCATAAGCGGATTGCAACTATTCTGGATTTAACAGACCTGCCAATAGAGCCGCTGTGTTACACAATAAAAGAGTTCGATCGTATGATAGATGAAGAAAACTTGTTTATAGAGGCTGCGGTAAGAGGCGGGGTGTTGATATGATGATCGGAAGATTTATAGATACGCGGCAGAAGACCCCGCTACTTGTAGCAGGGAGGAAGTCACTGAATGATATGAGAAACAAATGGTGAATCAATGATGAAAATAGTTATAACAGGCGGAACGAGGTTCATAGGCTCAAATCTCGCAGAAGAACTCTCAAAAAAGCACGAAGTGGTCATAATCGATAATCTCCCCGCCGGAAGGGCAGAGAATGTCGAGGGTCTCGATGTGGAACTTGTGCGGGGCAGCATCACAGATCCAGACCTGCCGAAGGAGAATTTTAGAGGCGTTGATCACGTCTTTCATCAGGCAGCACTTCCGAGCGTCCGGAAGAGCGTGGATGACCCTGTTCTGGCAAACGAGGCGAATGTGTGCGAGACATTGAACGTGCTCGTCGCCACAAGAGATGCCGGTGTTGCGAAGGTTAACCAGACAAACGCCGAAATCCCCCCGATTCACGAACCGGGGCTTCCTGCGCTTCTGAGAACATACGAGGGGATTGTGGATGATGTGGTCGGGGCTAACATGCTTGCAGCCATAGGGAATGTCACCGAGAGGAAAGCTGTTGTCAAACACATCGAGAAACAGAGAGGGGATGTTAAGGATACGCCGGCAGATGCTGACGAGATTGACAAACTCGGATGGAAACCAAGAGCTGGAATCGAGGAAAGGGTCAGAAGGTTTGCCAGGTGATATGAAGAACTGGTGAATCAACGATGAAAATAGTTATAACGGGCAAACACGCACTTAACGGGAAATGATGTGGTAATATGGGAATTAAGATGGTTTTAACCCCGCTGGATGGGTATGTTGTTTTGACTGGAGATCTAAAATCTTCAAGAAAGTTGAGTGAGCGGGCAAACGTTCAGGAACAATTGAAGAGTGCCTTAAAGGTGGTGAACGAGAGATTTGATGGGGTGATCGCCGCAAAATTCATAGTTGTGGGCGGCGACGGTTTTCAGGGAATGCTTTCTTCGGTTGAGGACATTTTTGATATATACTATACGCTTTTTGAGATGATAGGGCATCCATTCTATGTTGGCATTGGTACCGGGAGTATATCCACCAGTCTGAGTGAAAACGTTGCCGAGATGGATGGTGAGGCTTTTCACAGATCCTCTGGTGCACTGAGTGATACAAAGAAGAAAAAGAACTGGGTCGCATTTGAGAGTGACCTGGAGATTGATGACGTCATTACAGCATCCTGGAACCTGATGGCAGATACAATCTGGAACTGGAGTGAAAGACAGAAGGAGACCGTGCTATATTACAGAAAACATGGGGGAGATAGAGAAGCTGTTAAATCAGCAAGCACGAGTCTTGATGTGGGTGAACGGAACATCTACAAGACACTCCGAACTGGAAAGTACCATCTACTGAAGTCTGTGGAGGATGCGCTGAAAGAGGCGTTGAACTGAATATGGTTCAAATTGAAGATTGAACTGAATATGGTTAACAAACATAGGTGTTGGAATGAACTGGGCTACCAATGTTGGTGTGATCGTTTCCGCATACATCACTGTAAGCGTTGTCGGTGCTTACATCATCAGAGCGATTCTCAAGAGATACGAAGTGGATAGAGGAGTCGGCGGCTTGAAAAGCGCGGGTATGGCAATAGGGATCATAGAAAGAGTAATGGTATTGACTTTCGTACTGGTTGATCAGTATACCGCAATAACTGTCATCTTCGCAGCCAAATCCATCGCGAGATTCAATGAGCTTGAGGACAGGAACATGGCTGAATACTATTTGATCGGTACGCTTTTGAGCATAACATCCGCATTAATCATCGGAATTATTACGAAATTGACAATCGAAGGCGGAATGATATGAATACAGTGATAACAGGCGGCGCGGGATGGATGATGGGCTTAAGGAGATAACTGGGTGGTTCCTGCAAGGGACGTGCGTTTAGGGAGATTGCGCTTCCGGATGGGCGGGGGATGTTCGATCAGGATCGGGGGCAGATAGGATCGGGGTTATATCACAGGAGACCGTGAAGCTAACTAAGGTATAAAGACCGCAAAAAAGCGGCAAGTGAGTGTATGGAAAATGTGAAAAAATCCGGAAAAGAAGAACTGCGAGAGTTAGCAAACACCGGCTGGGGCGCATTGTCGCGGATACAACCCTCAGAACCATTAGAGAAAAGATCAGAAAGAACATAGAAGAAAACATCCCGCTAATAACGCTGGTGCTAGATACAAATATCCTTGCGGATTATGGATGGAAAAAAGATGCTAATATACGTCATTTGTTCAATACGCTCGCCATAAATGGTTATAATGATCTTTAGATCATCGCCCCAAAAGTTTCTAAGATTGAGTTTAAAAGACTTTTTAATTTCTTCCGGACAAGTCGGACCATGGCAAAAAAAAGATTAACCGCAGAGGACGCCGAGGATCGCAGAGGGGTGTTGTTTCTCTCCCCCATCCCTCTGCGGTTTTCGAATCATCCCAGAAAATAATGAAAAGTGTCGAGTTTAAGGCTACAACAAAACAAGAACAGACTGCACGGCTCGATCTTAAAGGTACTATCGAGAACAAATTGAAAAATGTATCCGGATACGAGGGATCCTGATCATAAATTAGGATTCGAGGATGCGCCCGTCTTTTCATTCGTCGTATGTGTTTAGCCAAGGCGAAAAACCACGAGATTACACAAGATTTCACGAGATTAACAC
>JAYEGG010000105.1:0-7953 GCA_034658995.1 Methanobacteriota archaeon
TCTTCCTCTCTCTGGTTACAATCCTTGAGTAGCCAACCGTCCCTATTAAATTGCCCTCGCGATCATGGAAAGGCGCCTTGTAAACATCGAAGATGATGAATTCCCCCATGACATTGCCGGATTCCTCGAATCTTCTCGGTTCTTTGCTCTCAATTATAACCGAATCGGAATTGGTGCAGGTCTCCCCGAATGTATGCCACTCCAGGTCATCAGGATGAGCCTCTGCTTCCCTACTGGCAAAATACATGTCTGTCTTTCCGACAGGCTCATCAGTATCGCTGGCATTGAGCAATCTTTCGCAGATAGCCTTATTTGCGAAGATGAACTTGCCCCCGGCATCCTTTGCCCATATAAGATCTGGCAGATTGTCACACATCAACCGGACCATGGAATACAGGTTCTTGTACCGACTCTCACTCTCCCGAAGCGCATCATCAGCGGCTTTTCGCTCGGTGATATCTTCATAAACAACTGCAATCTCTTTATTCTGCAGAGATTCGCCTATTCTTGAAGCGCTTGCCCTGCACAGTATATCCCTGCCGTCCCTGTGCCGACACAGAAACTCTTCAGCATGCGTCTGCTGCGACTCAAGCGCAGGATAAAAGTCTTTACATATCTCCGCATATTCTTCATCGGCTCGGTACAGTATTCTCGTGCTTTTACCGATCAATTTTTCGGGTTTCCATCCAAAAACAGCCTCTACGCCTCTATTTGCAAAGACGATGCGGTGTTCACGCAGATGTACGACTGCGACAGGAATAGCTCGTAACATGGAACTCTTCAGCGATTCAGCCTCCCGCAGCGCAGCCTCTGCAGCCTTACGCTCGGCGATCTCCTGCCGGAGTAGCTCGTTTGCTTTTGTAAGTTCGGTTGTGCGTATCTCCACAAGCTCCTCGAGGTGTTCCTGATACCGGGCGAGTTCTTCCTCATCAGCTTTTCGCCTACTGATGTCCCGCATTATCGCAAGCAAGCGATCCTCGCCCTCGATTACGACGCGTTTTAAGTTTACCTCGGCCCAGAACAGTCTGCCTGACACGTCCTTTGACTGCCATTCAAAGAGTTGGGGTCCTTCTTCGGATGCTTTTCTGAGCCACTGCATCGCATCTTCCTGAGTATAAGGCGGTTTGCCCGCGCTGAAGTCCTCCACGCTGAGAAGCCGAGCCTCATTCAGCGTGCAACCACACATCTCACACATCTTCTGATTGGCATCGATGATGTTGCCGAACTCTGTGTCGTGTACAAATATGGCGTCATTTGCCGCATCAAAGATGGTGCGGTATTTCTCCTCGGATTGTCGCAGCGCATCCTCAGCAGCTCTGTGCGACTCTGCAATCCCTATGCCATATAGGGCAAGCGCTATGTCAGAAGCAACCTCTTTTAAGAGTTCCTTCTCGTCATCGTCAGAAGCGACACCAGGTGCGAGCGATACGGCGAGCAAGCCAAAGAGCTTACAATCGTGCTCGGAACGGATGATCAAAGCGTCCCGACCGCCGCACCTGCTCATGAAGAAACAATCATCGCACTCCCCGGATTTACCGGTTACCACGCCGCCTCTGCGTGCGTGAGCAAGTGCTTCCCTTATGCAGGGCGGATGACTGCCTGCCATCGCCTCTTCGCAGAAACCGGATATGCCATCCCCGAAACCCGAACCCACGACCGCGGCAAAGTTGCCTGCATCTCTCATCAACCCAAACCACACAGCCTCGTATCCCCGTGTCTCATGCAGGATATCGCAGGCTTTCCTGACAAGGCGGTCCCTGTCTTTCTCAACCACAATCAACTGGTTTACATCTCTGATGGCTCGAAGGACTCTGTTCAAGTGTGTTATGCGCGCTTCTACCTCCTTGCGCTCGATTGCGTAGCGTAATGAGCGTGCCAGTGAGTTTCCATCCACCTCATCCTTGACGAGATAGTCCTGCGCACCTTCCCGCACCGCCATGTTTGCGACCGTCGTATCATCAAAGCCGGTCAGCACTATGATCGGCAGTTCCGGTGCCTGGTCACGCACGCTTACAAAAGTTTCCAGTCCCTGACTGTCAGGTAGTCCGAGGTCCAGCAGGATCGCGTCGATACCCCCCTCCACCAGCCGCTTCAGTCCTGATGAGAGCCTGCCTGTGTGCTCAAGTTCGAATGAAAACATTTCTGTCTCTGATAGCATCTCCTGAATCAGGCGAAGATCGCCCGAGTTGTCCTCGATCAGGAGAACTTTGATCATGTTATCCGCTTTGTTCATCCCTCTTCACCTCCTCGCACCGGCATTGTGAAATAGAACGTCGCCCCCTGCCCGGGCTCCGATTCCACCCACATCCTGCCGCCATGCCGCTCCACGATCTTCTTGCAGACCGCAAGACCGATTCCGGTTCCCGAATACTCTTCCCTGCCATGTAGTCGCTGAAATATCACAAAGATGCGCTCGAAGTATTCAGGCGCAATCCCGATTCCGTTGTCAGCAACAGAGAAGAGCCAGTCACCATCTTTTTGCTCTGCTGCGACATGAACAAGCGGCACATCCTCGCCATGGAACTTGATTGCGTTTCCGATTAAGTTTTGCAACAATTGACTAAGTTGCGAGGCGTCTACATTTATGGTCGGCAGGGCATTATATGTAATCACCGCACTGTTATCCTCAATAGCTAATTTCAGATTGTCGAGTACCCGCTCCAGGATATCTTCACAGTCGGTTGGTGCAAGCGGCTTGCCACGTGTACCAACACGAGAATAAGTCAGCAGGTCCTGGATCAGCGTTTGCATGCGGCTTGCACCATCCACCGCAAAACCGATGAAATCATTGGCATCGGAGTCGAGCTTGCCAACGTATCGCCTCGACAAAAGCTGCACATAAGAAGTGACCATACGCAGCGGCTCCTGCAGGTCGTGTGATACGACGTAAGCAAACTGCTCCAGATCAGCATTTGAACGTTTCAGGTCTGCCAGGGTTCGCTTCAATTGCTCATCCGCCCGTTTGCGCTTCTCCTCCTGTTTGAGATTGTACAGGGCAAAAGCGATGTCTCCGGCGACCTCCTTAAACAATTCCTGCTCTTCCCTGTCCGCAGCAAGTTTTGCAGGTACTGCGACAGAAAAGAGACCATAAACCGTTCCTTTGTGTTCCAGCCGGGCGGTCATTGCCCTTCGGCCTTCATACCGTTCCGCCAGAGGACAACCGCGGCAGGTAGAAATCGGATCATCTATCATTACAACCCCTGATTGCAAAAGCGCCTTCTGAGCGCATTCGATCAACTCTCCCTGCTCCAGTCGTTTGACCATGGGCACGAATGCCTCACCCAGTCCTGCTTCGGCAGTCGTTACAAGAGTTCCTGATTCGTCTATCAGGGCGATCCATGCATTGTGATAACCGCGAGTCTCGATAAGGTTGTCGCAAGCGCCCTGAAGCAGCCGGTCCCGGTCATGTTCTTTTGTGACGAGCTGGTTGACGTTTCTGATGGCACGCAATACAAGGTTGAGGTGCGCTGTTCGTTTCTCCGCGCTTTTTCGCTCTGTGATGTCACGCACAACCACCAGCATACGTTCATGCCCCCCAATAACCGCGCTTCTCATACTTACTTCCGCCCAGAACAGACGTCCGGATTTGTGCTTAGCCCTCCATTCAAAGACCTGTGGTTCCCCTGCTGCTGCCTTCTGTATCCATTTGATAGCGTCTTCCTGAGCGTACGGCGCTTCACCCCTGCTTATGGTTTGCACATCGATTCTGCGGAGTTCCTCGCGGGTATATCCGTACATGTTACACGTCGTGTTGTTGGCGTTAAGGATCGCTCCGGTCTCTACGTCCTGGATAAAGACGCAATCATTGATCGAATCAAAAATCGTCCGGAACCGATCCTCACTCTCCCTGAGTTCATCCTCCGCGCGTTTGCGTCTTGACCGATTCACAACAAGAGCAACGATGATCAGCGTTTGAACGATCATAAAAGCAATTATGCCCCAGATCGGCCCTTTGTTCTCTTCATAGAATGAATAAGGTTTATTGACAATAATGCTGCCTTCGGGCAGGTCAGACTCCTTGATACCCCACCGCTGCATCTGATTGTAATCAAACAGGCTTTGGGTCTGCGGCTCTGTTATCACAGGAATATCCCGCACCGCTTCCCCCATCAGGATGCGCTTTGCCATCGTTGCTGCGACCTGACCGTGGTAAACGCCGCCAATCAGTTCGCCCCCGACGATACCATGTGGCAGAACCTGGACAGAGCACCCGTATACTGGTCGCGTACTTGCTCTGCATACACGCGGGACCGCTTCTTTTGAAGAGTGGTACGTTCCGGACTTATCACGATTCAAGGTTATAAAAAGCACTATGGTGTCATCAGATAACTCGCTTAGACCATCCTCGATCTGTTCCATGGACAAACTGTCATCAATACGGGTCATCCGGATATTTTCGTAATGTCCGGATAGCCCCTGTATCTGGCTCCAGAGTTGTGTTCCCGTAGGTGTGCTGTCAACAACAAAGACGATCTCTCTGGTCTCGGGATGCAGGCTTAAAGCAATGTCTATCGTCTCTTTTACAGATAGAAGCTCAATAACCCCTGTGAATACATCCAGGTCTACAAGATTAGGAGCCTCAAGATTATTCACCCCGGAGAAGACTACCGGCGTGCCCGGGAATAGGTCTTCATGATACTCGCGAAGAAAATCAAATGCGTTATCATCGGTAGATATGATCATGTCAAATGTCTGGTTACCGTACTTATATTGATACAAGTCATATAATTTCTCTTTGTACCGGGCATCGTATGTTATGGATTTGGTATCCATATATTCTATCGTGAGTTCAATATCATTTTCTTCGGATCCCACGACCGACTCAATTCCTTTCACGGTGTTGTCAGTCCAGAGAAACCCTTTGTGATACGAATTCAGCACAAGCACACGCTTTGCCGGCTCTTCCTGCCCACACGAAAGCTGACCGCACAGAGAGATGGCAAGAAGCAGGGGGATCATGAAAATTGCTATGGACTTACTCCACGTACTCATCGTTGTTCCCCCCCTTTTGCAGGAATCGTGAAGCAGAACGTCGCCCCCCTGCCCTGCTCTGACTCCACCCACATCCTACCGCCATGCCGCTCCACAATCTTCTTGCAGACTGCAAGACCGATGCCTGTGCCGGAGTACTCTTCCCTGCCGTGCAGACGCTGGAATATCACAAAGATGCGCTCGAAGTATTCAGGCTCGATCCCAATTCCGTTGTCGGTGACTGAGAACTCCCACTCATCGCCTTTTCGCTCTGCCGCGACATGGACAAGCGGGGGGTCATCGCCATGGAACTTGATTGCGTTCCCGATCAGGTTCTGGAAGAGTTGTGTGAGTTGTGAAGCATCAGCTGCAACCGTTGGCAGCAAATCGTGAGTAAACACTGCACCACTCTCATCGATTGCCACCTCCAGATTGGAGAGCACCTGATTAAGCACGTCCTCGCAGTTTGTCGGTTCAAACGGTTTGCCCCGTGTTCCGACACGCGAATAGACCAGCAGGTCATTGATCAGCACCTGCATCCGCTTTGCCCCGTCTACGGCAAACCCGATGAAATCGTCGGCATCAGAATCGAGTTTGCCAACGTATCGCCGCGACAAAAGCTGCATGTAGCTTGATACCATGCGCAGTGGCTCCTGCAGGTCATGGGACGCGACATACGCGAACTGCTCGAGCTCGGCGTTGGAGCGCCTGAGATCCGTTACGGTCCGCTTCAGTTCCCCCTCCGCAGTTTCACGCCGGGTGATCTGCTCTTCCAGTTCCTCCACCTTATCAAGAACCTTGCTCCGCTCCTCGTCCAGTTGCCGCTTTCGTTCCCCGAGTTCCCCTGCCATATCGTTGAACGCCGATGCAAGGATTCCAAGCTCATCGTTCGAGCGGATATCCAGCCGGTGTTGCAGGTTTCCTTTGCCGATCTCAGAGGACATGTCGGTCAACGCCTCAAGCCGGTTTATCACGATTCGCTGCGAGAGGAACCGGACCAGCAGGAACGAAGCAACCAGACCGTAAGCGTTCAGCAGGAGAATAAAGAACGTGTATCTCTTGATTCGCTCATTTGACCGCTCAAACGAGAGTTCGAGGTGCAGGACTCCAACTACGGTCTCTTCAACGATAATCGGATACAACGAGATGAGCACCGGGGTTTCGTGACGTGTGGTGTAGGTCACCGTGAAACCCCCAAACGCATTCTCGATCAGTTCGGAATCGACCTCATGTTCCGGGTTGCCTGCGGCATAGACGACGCTTCCGCCCCGCCCGATAAGCTCAGACGATATGACCCGCTCATCAAACATCTTTTCCAATTTTTCCTTTTGCCGAACACTCTCAAAACTCAGATCGCCGCTTTCAAGCAGATTGACGTATGAATCGATTCTATTCAGCACGAGATCCCGCTCGTTCTGCGTCTTATCATGGATGGTCAGTGCGCTTAAGGATATCAGGACCATAAGGAAAGGAATCATGGTAAGCAGAATTATCTTCCAGCTCAGACTGAGATGCTGCCTGTTCCCCCCATTCTTATGTTCGTGCTTCATTCGACCATCCTCATAATCTCTTCATAAGCCTGCTCTGCGGTTATCTCTCCATCCAGCAGCCGTAGGAGTAGCTCGTTTAGATCATCCTGTAGAAGTCGGTTCTCTTCTCCGAAGATGTAGCCTGCATTAGCACTGTAATGGACATTGCCGCCGTACCGGTTCGTGATTGCCGCCTGAAACTGTGCAAACACATCATCCTCCTGATCCGAGGTGCTAAGATGACCAACCAGTCCGGTCGGGGCTTTTGCGTAGCGCACCCATTTCTCAGCGACAAGTGGCGTGCTCCAGAACATCAGAAGCCGGATTCCTTCATCCCGGTTCGGAGCATCCTTCATAACAGCCCAGGCAGGGATGTAACCTCCGAGATAGTAATCAGTCTCCTGAAATACAGGAAGTTCGGCAGGAACCATCTTTCTTGTCTGTTCCTCGTCCATACTCATCCAGTGGCTGTACATCCAGACGCCATTTACATAGAAGAGGCACTCATCGTCCAATATGAGGTGCCGGGTCTGGTACCATGTATTATTCTTATGGGAATCTATCAATGGATCGTAATTCCCCATCTCTTCAAAAGCCTGAAGTGTCTTTAAGAGCGCTGCGTTCTTCTCTTCCGAGCCTGTTTCTTCTTTGGCTTCGTTAAAATCGCCGAGTTCGGATTTAAGCATGTTCTGAAATAATAGTTCAGTAGTTATATAATTTTTGCTTTCGTAGATTGCGGCGATACTCGTATTGTGCCCCTGGTTGTACTCTTCAACGTCCCTGACATACCCAAACAGATCTCCGAATGTCATGCCGTATTGCTTCACTTCGATGCCCATCATTTCTGCAACATCTTTATTATAATAAATCACATAGTAATAACCCTCAATATACGGACCTACTATAATACCTCCGGTCTGCTTTCTGTAAACCGGGTCATCTATGATGAACGATTTCTGTGTTTCCTTAAAACCGTCCACCTCTTCGAAATTCACAAGGTATTTCTCGCCCCATCCCGGATCACCCAGTTCTTCTGCGGTATACTGGTAGATGGCATCATCCATCCAGACGACGTCCCATTCTATATTGCCAGTCGTTATCATCCGGGCAATATATCTGCCTACTTCCTCCCTGCTGCGCACGCCCATTATCTGCTGGGGGTATTCGAGATTGACGTCTATATCAGGATTCATCAGCTCGAAATCCTGAGCAACCTCCCGGACAAGGGTTTCGCGGTCATGATCCATGAGCCAGTGCCCCATCCAGTTCAGCTTTTTCTCTGGTGACAGAGAAGTTTCTGCAACATCCACTCTCTTCTCTATGGTTAATTTTTCTTTGGTTGCACATCCGCTTGAGATGATAACTAGTAAAACACAGAAGCTCACCACCATCTTCATGTTATATGCACTATACTGCCCGGTCATTCCACACCCCATCCCCATCCACGAAAACG
>JAYEGG010000105.1:8053-16528 GCA_034658995.1 Methanobacteriota archaeon
GTAAAACGTCGCCCCCTTGCCCTGCTCTGATTCAACCCACATCCTGCCGTCGTGCCGCTCCACAATCTTCTTGCAGACTGCAAGACCGATCCCGGTTCCTGAATACTCATCCATGTTATGCAGACGCTGGAATATCACAAAGATGCGCTCAAAGAACTCTTTCTCAATTCCGATTCCGTTGTCAGCAACGGAGAATAGCCATTCACCCTCTTTTCGTTCTGCTGCGACATGAACACGCGGCACGTCCTCGCCGCGGAACTTGATTGCGTTTCCGATCAGGTTCTGGAAGATCTGTGCGAGTTGCGAGGAGTCAGCTGCAACCGTTGGCAGCGGATCATGGGTGACCACTGCATCGTTTTCGTCGATTGTCACTTTCAGATTCATGAGCGCCTGACTAAGCACGTTCTCGCAGTTGGTTGGCTCAAACGGCTTGCCACGCGTGCCCACACGCGAATAGATCAGCAAATCCTGAATCAGCGTCTGCATCCGTTTTGCCCCGTCCACGGCAAACCCTATGAAATCGTCGGCATCAGAATCAAGCTTGCCAGCGTATCGCCGCTTCAGAAGCTGCACGTAGCTTGATACCATGCGCAGCGGCTCCTGCAAGTCGTGGGATGCCACATACGCGAACTGCTCGAGTTCGGCGTTGGAGCGCATGAGATCTGTTACTGTTTGCGCGAGCTTCGTCTCAGCTTCTTTCTGCTTGGTGGTATCGATGTTATACCCCTGATAGTGCTGAAAATTACCGTTTTCACTATATATGGGGACTGCGTGGCTGTGAAACGACCTGTATCCACCTTCGACTCCATTTAATCGGAAATCGTCGTCATACGCCACCTTACTGCGCCATGCTTTTTGCCATGTTCCGACTGTCGCATCCAGGTCGTCAGGGTGGATCACTTCGGTCCATCGGTCAATAGTCCGGGGCAGAGCAGGGTTCTGTCCTGTATAGCGATACCATTCCTTGCTGAGGTACAGGTACCGTTCCCCGTCAAAAGCCCAGATGTGTATCGTGGCATTGTCAAGAACAGAACGCAACTGTTCTTCTCGCTTTTCAAGTGCCCTTTCACCCTCACGCTGCTTGCGCATGGCGCCTGACGCCACCATCCCCCCAGCCAGACCGGCAAGGACGAATGCAGTTCGCACGTAGAGCACGTATGGCGGGATATCCAGCGCAAGCAGGTCAAGAAAAGAACGTTCGGCATAAAATACCAGAGAACCGACAACGCTGTCGATAACCCAGAAAAGAACCCCGAACAGCAGAGATGCACTTATGACATAGCCAGTCTTCATCTGGTTGGTTTTCTTTGCAAGTTTAAGGAATCTTCTGGTAAATCCAAGGTTTAACAACACGTCTGCCAGCAATAAAATTATGTACGCAACCACAAACTGCTTGATGACCACAAAGGTTGAGAAATGCAGCGGGATTGTGCTGGCTGCACCGGAAGCCCAGCCCCACGAGGGTGGATTGAATGTTATCGCCCATCTTGCGAGTGTATAAAGATTTATCGTGCTTAATATCCTGAATGGAATTTCCACGACATACGGATTCAGCCACCATTCGGGATCTTTTCGTCTTCTGCGCAGGTCAGCAAAGAATCCGTGCCATGCGATCCACAGTGTAAACGGGATCACGACAAACGGCGTGGCGTAACCATTGATTGGACCCCATAGCCACCACATGGACTGGCAGCCGCCGGCAATCGCTGCGAGGAGCCCGTATCTCCAGCCCCACGCGAGGGTTATTAACATCGGGAACATGAGCCCGATTAAAACAGTGGCTGTGTACGGTGGGAAAGGGAAATTGATCGTGTGAAAGTTCAGGAGAAAACCGAGTAACCCGAAGATAATCGAGACTGCAACCTTATATGGGGTTATACCGCGGTTATCCAATTCAGGATTCCCGAAACGACCATCAGCCATCATCTTCACCCGCGCCCACAGGAATCGTGAAGTAGAATGTTGCCCCCTGCCCGGGCTCTGATTCAACCCACATCCTGCCGCCGTGCCGCTCCACGATCTTTCTGGAGAGTGCAAGACCAATCCCGGTGCCAGGATATTCGTTTGCAGGATGTAGTCGCTGGAAGACCTTGAATATCCGGTCAAAGTACTGCGACTCGATCCCGATTCCGTTATCAGCAACCGAGAATTCCCAAAGAGCTCCTTTTTGCGCTGCTGAGATCCGGATGCGTGGCGGATCCTTGCTCCTGAACTTGATTGCGTTCTCGATCAGGTTTTTAAATAACCATGTAAGTTGTGAAGCGCTTGCAACTACCGCTGGCAGCGGGTCGTAAGTCACCACCACACCATTCGTCCTGATCGACTCCGATAGATCGGCAAGCGACATCTCTAGCGCGTCATCCAGGTGAATCTCTGCAAACCCGGCCCCCCGCGTCCCAACCCTCGAAAGGGTGAGCAGGTCATCGATCAGCCGATGCATCTGTTTTGCCCCGTCCACGGCAAACCCTATAAACTCGTCAGCATCGGAATCGAGCTTGCCCCGGTAACGTCGTGACAGTAACTGCACATAGCTTGAGATCATGCGCAGCGGCTCCTGCAGGTCATGGGACGCGGCATGCGCAAACTCTGCCAGTTCGGCGTTGGAACGCTTGAGGTCTGCGAGCGTCTGCGTAAGTTTTGCCTCTGCTGCTTTTCGCTCGCGGATGTCTCTGGTAGACCCCTGAAACACCGCCAAAGACCCATCCTCGTCAAACAGCATCCTGCTGGTTATCTCAACAGGAACCGGTTCGCCGTTTTTATGGAACAACTGAGTTTCAAAGGTCACATCAGCCAATTCAGGACCATTAGCAAGCACTGTGCTTGCCAGACCTGACATAAATTCCAGTGATTCAGGAGAACAGTGTTCGGATAACGAGCTTCCGATCCATTCGTCCGGTGTGAACCCGAACATCCTGAGAACGGAAGGGTTGACATACGTGAATTTGAAGTCCGGATTCATCTGCCAGATGCACTCGATCGAGTTGTCTGCAAGCAGACGGTACTTCCCCTCGCTCTCTGCAAGCGCATTCTCCGCAACTTTTCGTTCATCTTCGATCCTCATGCTGTGAAGTGCAAACGCCATGTCGCCTGCAACCTCCTGCAAGAGTCCTTTCTCCTCATTGTCAAGAGTGATACCAGATGCAAACGATATGCCAAGCAACCCGAAAAGCATCCCCGCATGTTCGATGCGGGTGATCGCAGTCGCGCTTCCCGGACACGCGTCCTTAAACACGCAGTCTCCGCATTCATGCGGTCGGTCTATGACCCGGACTGTTTCTGTTTCGGCTCCTGCCCCCACGCCAGTCCGTTCCCGGGAAAACAGGTCTCCAAAGCAAGGAGGGTGGTTGCCGCAGGTCACAGCTTCGCGGAAACGGGTACTATCTCCTGCAAAACCTGAAGACACAAACCCGGTAAACCCTGCAGGTTCGGCGGATTCAGTGGATTCGATAAAGTCGTCGGTACCGACCGGCAACCCCACCCACACAACATCATAGCCACGCGCCTCTATCAGGATGTCGCAGGCTTTCTGAAGCATGACGCTTTTGTCCTTCTCGACCACGATCAACTGGTTCACGTTTCGGATAGCTTTAAGCACGCTGTTCAGGTGCTCGATGTGCGCCTCCGCACGTTTCCGCTCGGCAATCTCGCGTTTCAGTTCCCGATTCGCCTTTCTAAGTTCGGTGGTGCGCTCGGCAACCAGTTCCTCGAGACGGTCACGATATTTCTCCAGTTCCTTTTCTGTCCTTTTGCGTTCGGTGATATCCTTCATGACGGCACAGTACTTTCGCGTCCCCCCGATGTCCATATCCGTGTGGCTAATAAGCAGTGATCGAACCGCGCCGTCCTTCATTACGATGTCAACCTCGTAAGGTGCCCCCTCTCCTCGTTGAACCTCGCCCCATCGCCGGAATGCAAACCTGTTAAAGTCTGGGTGTATCACCTTCATGAACGTCTGCCCGATGAGTTCTCCTCTCTGCCATCCAAAGGTCTCAAAAGCCGCATCATTGCCAAACTCGAAGTTTCCACCAGCATCAAGGACAAATATCCCGTCATGCGATGTTTCGATGATAGCCCCGAGATACTCGCCGTAGTGCATCGCCGCCTCTGCACTGACAATCACCTCGCTACGCTTCCTTGCGAAGATGTCTGCGGTGGTGTAGGTGCATAGAAGCCATGCCAGAAACAGGGATAGTGCGCCAAGCACACGGGCGGCATTCTGAAAATCGGGTGCCCACGATCCCCACACATGCAACTCGCCCACAAAGAAGAGTGCCACCGTGCACCCAAGGATGATTGTGTTTGTATAGATGTAATCGTAGCGCGGATCCGCTTCCCCCTCGGGCAGTCTGAAGAACCGTCTGACCGGCTCCGAATGGAGCAGTGCTTGCGCAAGAAAGAGGATAAATAGTCCGTTCACCGCTTCCTTAAAGACGATCGAGTGTGCCACCGCAAGCGGCATGAACGTGTTCGCAGGAGGCATGTTCAGTGTGAACGCCCACCTGAAGACGGTGTAGAGCAGGACCGTATTAAAGACGCGGAATATTATCTCGCCAACATATATGCCGTATCTGACGTTGTACCTGGTGCGCGAGAACCATCCGATCCAGACGATCCAGAGCGTGAACGGCGGCACCGATAAGAGCGTTCCGTAGCTGCTTCCCGGCACCCAGAGCAGCCACATCGTCTGGCAGCCGCCGGCAAGCGCTGAGAGAAGCCCGTATCGCCAGCCCCACGCAAGCGTTATCAGCATGGGAAACACGAGACCGATGAGAAAACTCATCCGATACGAGCCATAAAAGACGAAATCGATCGGGTAGAAGTTCACTGCAAACCCGATCAACCCGAAAATGACCGAGACCGTGACCTTATACGCGACCGCACCGTTATCATCCTGCCCGGAAACCTGTTTCATTGTACCACTCCCCAAACCCAGACACCCCATGCACCGGAATACCTGCAAACACCCCAAACGCCAAAAAAACTCTCGTATTTAGCTTTTAACCGCTTCTCCCATCACGTAACTCTTCCAGTCTTATGCTGTTCAGCGCAAATGCAATATCCCCGGCAACCTCTGTGAGCAACGGCGACTCTGCTCCACCTGCAGCAAGATCGGCAGGGAGTGCCACGGATAACAGCCCGCAGAGCGTTTCACCCGCTTCCAGCCGGATGGTGAGCGTTTCTCCACCATCACACCGCTTTAGCAACGGACAGCCAGCACATGCGTCGGCAGAAGACGGACTCCGAACCGCGACAACCCCGGATTGCCCGATCGCCTGTCTGGCACAATCAGGCAACTCACCGAGCATCATGCGCGCCTCTGCATGTGAGAACTCTTCGCTCGCACCGGGCTTTCCGGCGCCTATAAGCAGGTAGGGTTCGTCGTTTAGTGCGATCCACGCGTGGCGATAGCCGCGTGTCTCGATGAAACCCTCGCATATCCTCTTGATCAGCATTTCTATGTCTTTCTCTTCGGTGGTGATCCTGTCGATGTTCCTGATGGTGCCCATCATCGCAGCGAGTTGTTCCAGCCTATTTTCCCGCTGGCTCTTGTAAAGAGCCATCTCCACGATACAGCAGAGTTCCTTGTCGACAAACGGCTTGACAACATACCCATAAGGCGCGGTCACCCGTGCCCTCTTCAGTGTGGTGCTGTCTGCATAAGCAGTCAGGTATACAACCGGAATATGAAGGGCAGACCGTATCTGTTCAGCCGCCTCAACCCCATCCATCTTGCCTTTGAGCACGATGTCCATCAGCACCAGATCAGGCAGCACCTCCCCTGCCCTGACGATAGCCTCCTCACCTGACGACACGATCGAGGAGACTGTGTATCCAAAATTCTTCAGAATCGTCTGAACGTCTTCGGCGACGATTCTTTCGTCTTCAACGATTAATATCTCCTTTTTCATCACTTCAACCCTCAAACGTAACCTTAAATTTGGTTCCGTCGGTTATATCCCGCTCGATTACACCCCTGAGCTGATCTTCAGCCATCAGGATGATTAGATGCATACCAAGCGTTTCCACACCCCTGAAATCCAGATGCTGCGGCATCCCAACCCCGTCATCACCAACAACCAATTCAAATTTATCTTCACCGGTTGAGCGGAGTGAAACGCTAACTTCGCCAAATCTACCCGCTGGAAAAGCGTGTTTCAAGGAATTGGAGACCAGTTCATTGATTATTAATCCGCATGACATAGCATCGCTGACGCCGAACGAAACATCCTCGATATTCATCTTCAGCTTGATTCTGCCAGTGCCAAACCCGTAACCGTAAGACCAGAACACATCATGAAGCAGAGTCTTAATATATTCCTTAAAATCGACGTTCGCAATATCTTGTGATTTGCAAAGCTTCTCATGGACAAGAGACATCGCCAATATCCGGTTCTGGCACTCTTCAAACATCTCGCGCACATCGTCATCCCTGGCATACCCTGATTGAATCTTGAGGAGACTGGAGATGACCTGCATATTGGTCTTAACCCGGTGGTGAACCTCATGCAGAAGAATCTCTTTCTCCCGAAGCAACGCCGTAAGCTCACCCTCTACGCGCTCTTGTTCAGCGATCTTCTTTTCCAGATCTTTGTTTGCCCTTTCCAGCTCTACAATGCGCTGGTCAACGTCCTCGCTCTCGTGCGTTTCATCGCCCGATCCTGAACGACTCATTTCTTTTCCTCACCTAAGCACCGGTTCACAAACCCTGAATCTCTATTCGGATGTCATGATGCCATATACTATATGCCATGATGCCATGCAAACCGGTTCTGACGTATATCAATAGGTTTGCTTGTAAAAAAACGTTGCCCTAAATGTGTGATTGTTATACTACCTGGTATTAGCCGGCAACTTCGGATATTCGATAGGCAAACACGAACCAACCTGCCCGGGCATCAGCAGGCACCCTCCTGCTGCAATGCACCCGCAAGCCATAATAGTAAAATAACACGTAACTACTCTTATGAACCAACCTGCCCGGGAAACCATGTTGGAAACAACCCGGATGAACGCCCCCGGACCAATGCGCATCGTCTGTCTGGCGTTTGTGCTGTCGCTGTGTGTGATCGTGTGCATACCAGCCTGCGCCGGAAATGTCCATGAGGCAACCATCTTCTATTTTGATGGCGACATCAAGACCGGTCGTTCCATAGATCTGGAACAGGGCTACCTGCTCCGGGTCAATGATGTCCGGAATGACAGCGCGACGATCGACATATCAAATGGCGGTAAGAACATTAAAACCCCGGATATATCCGGAGAGAGTTCTTACACACTTGAAAAGGGACTTAACAACATCAATTATGACATCATAAAAATATCGCTAGTAGGAGCTAACACCACATCAAACACGGTTTCATTGACCATTGAACAACATATCGATCCTGATCGGTCATTCGATTACCCTCTAATCAGCGATGTGTCTGCAAACATCAGGGAAGGCGACCGGGAACCTTTGAAAGAAGGATACGAACTTGGGGTGGAGTCTATTGCTGACAACAACGCCATTCTGACACTGTACAAAGGAGATGAACCGGTTAAACATGAAAAATTATACGGAGACGACCCTGACAAGAGGCGGTTTGTGTATATGAAGAAGATCGGGGGAGACTATCACACCATCCTGATTGTGGAACTGGGCCGGGCGCTCGGGGACGCGAAGGGAGGGGTTGCGCACCTGCGCGGTCTTTCGCAGTTCAAAGATCCTGAATACGTCAGGATGGACAATTCTGAAGAATCCGCGCAGGAAAACGAATCATTAGTAGGTGGCGGCAGCGGCAGCGATAAATGGAACATTCAGCTTGCAGAGTCACCAGAGTTCAGATATCTGTTGAGTGGCTGCGTGTTTGCTGCAATATTCGCATTGATCCTCTCGGTTACAAGAATGGGACAGAAGCGCAGGTGATCATATAGGTACAGGACATCATACAAAGCATCGCACGGATTATACGATTCGAAAGGCGGTGGTGCAGGATGTGGGTCAGGTGCATGAACTGGTCAATGGATATGCCAGAGACGGGACTATGCTTCCAAGATCGCGTAGCGAGCTATATGACCGAATCAGGGATTTCACAGTCTGTGCAAGCGAAGATCAGCTGCTCGGATGCTGCGCGCTCCATGTCTGCTGGGACAACCTTGCAGAGGTCATATCCTTCGCAGTGCGGCAGGATGCACACAATCAGGGCATTGGTTCGCTGCTTCTACATGCGTCCATGAGCGAGGCGCAGGAACTCGGAATCACTACAATCTTCACGCTTACCCGCGCACCCGGCTATTTTCGGAGATACGGGTTTGTGGAGGTTGATAAGGATGTGCTCCCGCACAAGGTATGGGGCGAATGCATCAAATGTCCGAAGTTCCCTGACTGCGATGAGGTTGCACTGGTGCGGGAATTGTAGGCTTGCCGCGGATTGTTGATTTATGAGACTTTTTAATTTCTTCCGGATAAGTCGGATCATGGCAAAAAAAGATTAA
>JAYEGG010000106.1:0-4317 GCA_034658995.1 Methanobacteriota archaeon
ATCACACGGCTGAAGCGCAGGCTTGACACAAGAATCTGGTGGTCTTTCTCGTGGAAATCAGTGTAATCTCGTGAGACTTTTTAATTTCTTCCGGATAAGTGGATCATGGCAAAAAAAGATTAACCGCAGAGGACGCGGAGGATCGCAGAGGGGTGTTGTTTCTCTCTCCCGTCCCTCTGCGCTCTCTGCGGTTTTTTCGAATCGTCCCAGAGTACGTGTTTAGCTAACTATAAGATTGCAGCTAAATACATACGGAACCACAAGATTACACTGATTTCCACAAGATTTCTGTGTTAATCTCGTGAAATCTTGTGTAATCTCGTGGTTTTTCGCCTTGGCTAAACACATACGTCCCAGAAAATAATAAAAAGTGTCAATCTCGTGGTTAGCTAAACACGCACTTTTCGGGAACGTCAGATCGTCTTACGCAAGCACAACTGCCAGAATAGAGCACTACCGATCTAAAAAGTCATTTATACCGTTAATCTGCAAATGGTGTCGAAAAAGATCCTGATATTGTGAACGCGGGATTCTGATTTTGAAGTTTAGAGAATCAGACATCCTTGTTTTTCGTCTGATAATCCCGAATTGCCGCATAAAGCGCATCAGCCGCAAGATTTGAGCAGTGCAGCTTCACTGGCGGCAGCCCTCCAAGCGCACCAGCTACATCGTCCCTTGTGATGGCAAGAGCCTCATCGAGAGTCTTTCCAACCGCAAGTTCTGTGATCATGCTTCCTGTCGCAATCGCTGCGCCGCATCCGAAGGTTTTGAACTTGATATCCGTGATCCTGCCGTCCTCGACCTTGATGTGGACCTGGGTTACATCTCCGCAGACCGGATTGCCAAACTCACCGGCGCCATCCGGGTCAGGGATCTCACCGACATTTCGCGGATTTAAAAAATGGTCCATCACTTTTTCGCTGTATTCCATCAAATCACCTTCTTGTAAGTGGGGATATTGCCCGCAGCTTTTCGATGATGGTGGGAAACACCTCGAGCACGTATTTAATCTCTTCTTCTGTGTTTTCTCTCCCGAGTGTGAACCTGATCGAGCCGTGAACGTCTTCCTGAGGAATTCCAAGTGCAAGAAGCACATGGGATGGGTCAAGTGACGCGGAAGAGCATGCAGATCCGGTGGATGCTGCAATTCCATTTATATCAAGGTGCATCAACATAGCCTCGCCCTCAACAAACATGAATCGCAGATTCGCGTTGTTCGGGAGTCGTTTTGCCCGGTGACCATTCAGAAACAGATCATCGATCGAATCAAACATCCCGTTGATCAGCATGTCCCGCAATTTCACCAGATGCGCCGTGTCTGACTCGAATCGCTCACATGCAAGCGAGACTGCCTTTGCAAAGCCGACGATGCCAGAGATGTTCTCGGTGCCTGCACGAATGCCCATCTCGTGACCGCCACCATATAGCAATGGGTCAATCTTCAGCTCTTTACTGACATACAGGGCGCCAACGCCTTTTGGTCCGTAGATTTTGTGCGAGGAGAGCGAAAGCATGTCGATATTCATCTTCCGTACGTCGAGCTCTGTTTTACCAAACGACTGGACTGCATCGGTGTGAAAAGGGATTCCGTGGTCCGTTGCTATGGCGCCGATCTCGCTTATCGGCTGGATTGTGCCGATCTCGTTGTTTGCGTGCATCACCGAGATCAGCCGGGTCTCGCTGGTGATCGCAGATTCAACATCACCGGGATCGACCAGCCCGTCGGCATCGACCGGTAGATATGTGACATCGCAGCCCAGACGCTCCAGGTACTGGCATGTCTTGAGTATCGCAGGGTGTTCGATCGAACTGGTGATGATGTGCCCTTTGTGCCCCAGCAGAACCCCTCTCAGCGCAAGATTGTCGGATTCTGTGCCGCCTGATGTGAATATGATCTCTTCCGCACTAGCACCGAGTGCGTCCGCAACCTCAGCCCTTGCGCGGGCAAGCGCCTGATTTGCATCCCGCCCAAATGTATGCAGACTTGACGCATTACCAAACCGCTCTGTAAAATAGGGGGTCATCGCCTGCATGACCTCGCGGTCCACCGCGGTGGTGGCGGCGTGATCCAGATAGATTCGCTTCATAGATTATGTATTACACATTATATGCTATGTTATATATTATATGTTGCACACGTTATATTTTGATCTGGCTGGCTGAAAAGCCTCTAGCTATAAGAATATCTTTTATGCGATCTTTGTGATTGCCTTGCAGCTCTATGGTCTCGTTTTTAACGGTTCCGCCACACGCAAATCTGGATTTCAGGTATGTCGAAAGTTCGTGCAGATCGATCTCGTGCGAATCGATCCCGTCGACGACCGTAACCTCTTTTCCATATCTCCGTCGTTTTACCTTGATGGTGATCCACTGTTGCTCCTTTGCCACCTCTTCGCAGATGCACAGTTCCTTTGGCAATCCACATACGATGCACATTTCTGAACTCATTGTCTGGGTGATACCTCCGAAAGTTATGTGTTATAACAAATCGTGAAAAAGACTTGAGCACGATGTTATTAAAAGATGATGGTACCCACGTTGCAACTCACATCGAGTACGCGATCGGTGTGGTCTCCATGATGCGCGGGCTGATGTTCAGAAGAGACATTCCCAACGATTACGCCATGATCTTTGTCTTCCCAAAGCCAGGGACGGTCTCTGTCCATACGCTGTTCATGCGATTCCCGATCGACGTCATCTTCTTGAACAAAGATAAAATCATCACCGACATCGCAAGATTAAACCCGTGGACTGGCTACAGACGCGTCAGAGGCGTTGCATACTTTATAGAGATGAACGCAGGGACCCTTGAGCGGTACGGACTTGTTTGCGGCAGCCAACTGGTCTTCGACGCAGACAGATGAGCATCACAGCGTGAGTGCATCTCTGCCCAGTTTCCGGATCATGCATCCGGGAATGTCCACCGCAGATCCAACCACATCGATAATGTGTCCATCGCCAGTCGCAACGATCGAACCGCAGTGCTTCAGATCGAAATCGACACGTCTTGATGTCCTTGCATCGCCTGAAAGCGAATATTCAGAGAGTAACCCGCGGATGTGCCGTGCAAGCAAGCCGCTCTTGCTGATCTGAGAATCAAAGAGAAAGATGACCGAACCGGGATCGTGTTCAGAGAGCATCTCAAGAATCTGCCTGCAAACGCCCCGATCCGGATGTTCCTGAAAACCCCCCCTGATATCCCGTATGAACCCATCATCACATAGAAACACAGGTTCCCCCAAGATCACACTCTCAGTTGCGATAATAACGTTATACCCATCGATCATGAGGTTCTTTCCCCGGATACCAGCACACGATATCTTCTTGCTGACGCGGGATGCTGCAACCCCGGGTTCAATCACGACCCGCATCAGTATATGCCGATCCCGATTCGCCAGCCGATAATGGTCGCTCACGAACCGTATGACCCCTGTGCGCGGGTAACCTCTTGAGAGCAGATGCCTGATATCATCTGCTGCAAGACGCATCGCGGGATTGTGGTTGAGCATGGGGAGTTCTGATTTCCAGAAGCTGACAAGATACAAAGCGCAATGCCGATATTCGTGTCCGGAAGTTTACCATTCATCCATTCGTACGTGTTTAGCTAACCACACGACTTACAGCTAAACACATACGGAACCACGAGATTACACTGATTTTCACAAGATTTCTGTGTTAATCTCGTGAAATCTTGTGTAATCTCGTGGTTTTTTTACATCAGCTAAACACATACATCTATTCAATTCTTGCACCCGTCTTTGATCGCTTGTTTCATGATCTGAAGATCATCCACCTGAATAGTACCGGCAAAGCGGAGGAGATGCCTGCCCGGTACACCCACCTGTGCCCTCTCTGCCAGCCTTCTGGTAAAATCGAGCACACGGCATTGCCGTTCGTAAGGCAGAACTTCGAGTTGTTCGATAATTTCTTCTTTGATATCGATCATAGCCATATCCTCGAAAGAGTGTGTGTTGGGTTATGCATAATGCTTTCGGTAACTACAACGGTACATAAAACCACTATCGGGGACTTCACTATGCAGGAACTACCTGTGACATGGAACATACTGCAACCAAACAGGGAATTTAACCGCAGAGTGCGCGGAAGGGCGCAGAGGATGATACAACTCTATCCCGAACCTCCGCGGTCATTTTTCAGGTCTCTGGCATCTTCCATGACAGTGAACCCAAGAGCTCTATCAGATTAACCATCTATTCAGCCACTCTATATCGGTTTTGCAGAGTTCGTCAGGTCAGTTGAAAACATAATGAACCGCAGATAAACGCGGATGAACGCAGATTTGTTATACCTTGGTAT
>JAYEGG010000107.1:0-5996 GCA_034658995.1 Methanobacteriota archaeon
CCAAGGCGAAAAACCACGAGATTACACAAGATTTCACGAGATTAACACAGAAATCTTGTGAAAATCTGTGTAATCTCGTGGTTCCGCATGTATTTAGCTGCAATCTTATAGTTAGCTAAACACGTACCCTCGAACATACCCACAATAGCGTGCGCGTGTATCCGCTTCAAATTATGTGGTAATCGAGGTGCTATCTAAAAAAATTGGGGGTTTATGATAATTATCGTAGGTACCGATTTCACAAATTTACGCAGATGTTGCCTTGAATCAGTGAAATCCGTGTTAATCTGTGGCTGATATGACTTTTAGCCACAGATTAACACTGATGAACACTGATTGATGTTTTTATGTATATCTTTCAGAAAGACGGGAGCTTGTGTTTTACCATACTTTTTGAAGTGGATACAACTTCCGCTGCCCGGGCAGATTCTCATCAGCAGCATCCTCAACCAATTCCTGCCTTGATGAGTGGCGCAAGGAGTGACAGCGTGGTCTTCGGGTCGTTTCGCATCATGAACCGCATGACCCTGATTGCCTGTGACATTGGTGAGCCGGTGCCTGTGACCCGTGTCAGGTTCACGTCCGTAAACATCCCGGTCAGGCGGTCGATCTCCTTATTATCCAGCTTTCGCAGGGTTTCGAGCGCAGACCGCCCGAGCATGTACTCACTCTTAAATTCCTTCCCCCAGATTCGCCGGTACTCAGATAATGCCTTCTTGGACGTGTTTGACGATGTTATCGCCTTTGCCGCCACCATTCCGCATATTTCGCCCGCACGCATGCCGTAACCGATGCCGGACTGCCCTGCTGCGCCGCCCGTGACCATGATCCCATTCGATACGATCTCATTTGGGATGGTTGCGATCGGGTCGCCGCCGGTGTGTTTTCTGATGATCCTGATATCTGATACGTCGGATATGTTCTTGTCTTCTGCGAATCGCTTCAACCACAGGTCAAAAAACCTGGAAACGTCCTGTCCGTGCCTTCTTACGAACACTCCGAGATTCGCGCGGTCTCCACCGCACGGAGAGTATGTCGCCTTCCATCCGGGGGCGATACTCCCGATATAATACTCAAAAAAGGCAGGATCCCCGATTCCGTCCGCTTCCACCTCTGCTTCGATCGCCCATGCGATGTCATGCGGATATTTTGTTGGGTGCAGCCCTATAAGCGCAGACAAACCGGAGGAGATGCCATCTGCGATGATCACGATTTTTGACGTGAGTGTCTGGTCAGAAGTGCTAATCCTGATGAGGTTTTTCTTCCTGATGAAGTTGCGTGCGGAAACGCCGGTCAAGATGTTCACATTCTGTTTTATTAAGCCTTTAACATGGTATTTATCGAATTTTTCACGATCGATAACATATCCAGGGGTTTCGTGAATGATCCTGTTGCCTGCGGGCGAGACAATATGCATTCCAGCCATCTCGCGTATGACGTATTCGGGATGGATGAGCTCACTGGTACGATCGAACATCCCCTCGAAAAACGTGTTTGCCGGGTGCGGCGGGTTTCCAATCTCCTCCTTTCGTTCGATCAGGGTCACATCAACATCGTGCGTTGCAGCCGCAGCCGCAGCACTGATCCCAGCGGGACTTGCCCCGATAACGAGAATGTCAGTATCGATTTCCATCTCTAAAACCATCTCCGTCTGTATAACGTTTGATCAAGTCTCCAAGTCCGGGATCGTACCAACCGGCAAGCACGTACCACGGGTAGATCGGGAGGCGCTCCCTGAGCCGAATGCCCCCGAGTTTTCCTGCAAGTTCCGGTATCTGGGGCCATCCCGCCTCCGGATTGATCCAATCAATGGTGTAAGGTGATATCCCACCAAGATCTGATGCGCCGCACCCGATTAGTTCCTCAAACCGGGTAAGGTTCGGCGGCACCTGGATTACGACATCATCCGGTAGTATGCTGCGGGCTGCCCTGACCGTATCCACCACCTCCTGGTGGGCTGGTTCCGGAAAACCTGCCATCTCGGTCCCGGGTTTCGGCGAAAACGGCTGGATAATCACTTCCTGAATGTGCCGGTACCGCAGGTGAAGTTCTTTGATCAGGTCAAGCGACTGCACACGATCCGCCATGCTCTCGCCGATTCCGATCAATAAGCCTGTTGTGAACGGAATCTTCAATTTTCCGGCGTTTTTGATGGTCTCGATCCGCTCGGAGAGCAACTTACCGGCGCACCCCTCGTGCGCGGGAAGATCCGCGGTCGTCTCAAGCATCAGCCCCATGCTCGCGTTGAGGGGTTTTAGCCGTTTAATATCATGAAAACCCATCACGCCGGGATTGCTGTGCGGAAGCAGCCCGCAGAAGATTGCAAGGTCGCACAGATCGACCAGATAGTCGATGATGCGGGAATATCCGATGTCGCCAATCCATTCCTGGAATATCTTATGCTCTTCCGGTTTTTCGCCGAATGTGAAGAGGGCTTCGGTGCACCCGAACCGTGCACCCTGTTTAAGTGTGTGTTCAATCTCTTCGGTGGTCATCAGATTCGCATCAGGATGCGATGGCTCGCGCCTGAACCCGCAGTACCTGCACCGGTTTCTGCATACGTTGGTGACCGGCAGGAACACGTTGCGGGTGAAGGTGACGTAATCTGGCATGATGATGTGAATTTGCTGCGGTGATACTTAATGATGATGACTCCGGATGACAACTCACCATAAGAACGGTTAGACGCGACCCAAAACCCCTGAAGGCACTGTGCGCCGAAACAGTCGCGCGGGCAGGCAGCAAGCGCCACCGCACTCATCCCACCACACAGGGATCATACTATCACGCCATCCATAGCTTTATGAGAGATAAACCGCACCATCCCACCCATGCCCCGCGTTGTCGGAATCGACCCTGGTACCATGAGTTTCGATTTCTTTGGACTGGATGGCGATGACATCATCCTTGACACATCGATACCAACGAAACAGATCGCATCAGACCCCGAATCAGTCATCGGTCTGCTAAAGCAGGCAGACCCCGAACTTATCCTCGGTCCATCGGGATACGGGATCAAACTCAAAGGAATCGCAGAGATAACGCCAGAAGACCTCTTTTTGATGTCGCTTGTCAAAGACGGCGATAAAAAATCAATACTCGGGATGCGCAGGTTCATCGAGACGCTGAAGAAGCATGATCTCCCGGTCTGTTTCATTCCGGGCGTCATACAACTGCCAACGGTCCCCTCATATCGGAAGATCAACAGGATTGATATGGGCACGCCTGACAAGCTCTGCTGCTGCGCGCTCGCGATCCGGGATCAGGCGACTATGCGCAGCATCGATTATGACCGGACATCATTCATATCACTGGAGATCGGGTTTGCGCACACCGCCGCCATCGCTGTAGACGCGGGGAAGGTTGTGGACGGTATCGGCGGAACCAGCGGCGGCATCGGATTCCGGTCGATGGGTGCGATGGACGCCGAGCTTGCATACCTCCTCCAGGGATTCTACAAGGAGTTCATGACCAGCCGGGGCGCGTCCTTTCTGGCTGGCGGCAGTACCGGCAGCATCATGCCCGAAGATCTTGCCACGCACGACGATGCCAGACATGCGCTGATCGAGGGTGCGGTCAAGAATGTTCTTGCACTCCTGTCCTCGGTGACACCGGAAGAGGTGTTGCTCTCTGGCAGGTTGTCAGGAATTCCGCAGATCAGGGAAGAGTTGACCGAGCGGCTGGAGCGATTTTCATCTGTCAGAATGCTCAAAGGTTTTCCGGGGGCGGTGGTTGCGAAAGAATCCGCACAGGGCGCGGCGTTGATCGCCGAAGGGCTGCTGCACGGGACGTATGCGGATATTGTGAAGGTTATGGCGATTACGGAATCGCGTGGCACGGTTCTGGATTATGTACCGCACGATGTTGCCAATTTGTCACCCGTAGCACGATTTGTGACATGATCGTGCCACCATGGTAGTCTTTGCCTCACACCAACGTATATATTAGTAGTACTCCAAAGAGTTTGTTTACCGCAAGTGGTTTTCAACATCCGCAAAATTCGTTCGCGTGGGTTTTGCACAAATTGGGGTAACAGGGATTGGCGCAGTCCGGCACGCCCGGGTACGACCCGGAGACGGTCGGGCTGTGTATCATCTTTATATGGAGTGAGGAATATGAAAACATTGAATAGATGCCCAAAATGTAATTTCGAACTGGAACTGGTTTCTGAGATGCAAGTATGCTACAGATGCAACTACTGGACACGAGAAGGAACTGCCCAGCTCGATTTTGCGATGCTTAACGGATAATAACAGATAAATACCGGAGCCATGAAATACGGGATTCATGCTCCGTGTAACTTTTCTTGGAACCGGCGGCTCGCTGCCAACGCCGCATCGAAACCCATCCGCAATCCTGATCAACAGGGACGGTGAACTGATACTGTTTGATTGTGGTGAAGGCACCCAGCAGCAGATGATGCGGGCGAGAACCGGAATGATGAAGCTTTCCTCGATTTTTATCACCCACCTGCACGCCGACCATATTCTCGGCATCCCGGGGCTGATCCAGACCATGTCATTCCACGGGAGGGATGAGCCGCTGTACATCTATGCGCCGGAGCGGTCGTCAGAACAGATCGACTACCTGACCCACATCGGATACACCAGACCCAAGTTTGACGTGCAGATCACAGAACTCTTCCCGGGCGACGTTGTCGAACACGATGACTATGATGTCGAAGCCATCAGGACCGAGCATAACATACCCTCGATCGGATATGCGCTGATCGAACACCAGAGGATCGGGCGGTTCAACCGCGAGCGCGCAATCGAACTCGGGGTCCCGCCAGGACCGCTCTTCGCACGGCTGCAGCGCGGCGATGATGTCGTGGCAGATGGGAAGACCGTGCATCCCGGAGACGTGCTCGGCAGTCCGAGACCCGGGCGCCGCATTGTTTATACCGGCGATACCAGACCGACCGATGAGATTGTTGAGGTGAGTCGTGGCGCAGACCTGCTGATTCATGATAGCAGTATGGCAGACGACCTTATCGGCTGGGCGCGCGAGACCATGCACTCCACCGCCAGGGAGGCAGCACTTGTCGCGAAGGAAGCGGAGGTGCGGGAACTGATACTAACGCATATCAGTTCAAGGTACGCGGATCCCTCACCGATCCTTGAGGACGGGGCAGCGGTGTTTGAGAACGTGCGGGTCGCAAAGGATTTTCTGGAGATCGAGATACCGTATCGGGACGAGTGAACTTCACTGCCTTTTCCTGCGCACCAACCACAGTCCACACAGAGCGATCTCGGCTGCAACAAGCAGTGGCAGGAACCATGACTGCGCATACAACGGTCTCTTGCAGACCTCAACAACAGTCGCATACTCAAAAGTGATGCCGCTGTCACTCAGGAACTTGCGTGTATCGCTGACGCCTGTTATTATAGTATAGCCAGCCTCTTCCATAGTCTCTCGGTCCTTGATTCCGACGATTGAGTCCATATCTATACCATCAGGAATGATGATCGTCCGTTTAACGATGCCCGGATGCCCCTGGATCCAGATGCTGTGGCTGCCAGAGTCAAGCGGCGTTGTGACCGCGTATTTAATCGTGCTGTTGATCAGGAATGTGCCTGAGGCATTTGTAACAGTTACATTGGCGTGCACAGTCTCTGTCTGCAACGGATCGTCATCAATGATGATGTACGAATCGCTCCATGCAAGAATGTTGTTTTCTGCCTCCCGGATGTATGCAGAACGATCGTCAGCCTCGGCGATGTTTCTCTCGACGATGGCTGCATCGCCTCCGGTGTAGGTCTCAGTGATCTGCACGGCAATTGCGTTTGCACGGATGTCTATGTGGTCCGTGTACGTGACGTCCGCAAGAGCGGTGCCGGACGATACAAGGATTATGGTGAGCGTCGCCAGTGTAAGAACAGGAAGGAATCGTGTTGTTGGTGTTATTGGTGTCATGATATCCCGGTTATAGCGTTTTTGGAACATGCTCAATATCAGGTGGCAGGAACCACGAGATTACACGGATTTCCACAAGA
>JAYEGG010000107.1:6096-16516 GCA_034658995.1 Methanobacteriota archaeon
CAATAAAAATAATCAGGATGCCGGTGCACAAACCCGGCACACCGGGCATCTCCTGATCAAGTCTCATGCAATGTTGCCGGGGATCACGGGTAGAGATCCACGCTTGCATGTGTTCCGAATGACGACGGAGTCGCAAAGTCAACCGTGGTTCCTGCACCACCCTCCGGAATCATGCCGATCGTGACCGTGGTTCGTGGCGTGATGCTCAGGGAGGACTCGCCAAGAGTCTCGTTGTTCGCAGGATCCCGGGTCCAGCCTGAGCTGATATCGGTGTCCAGGTCATTTGGTCCTACCAGGAGTATCACCTTCACAAGATCTCCTGTGTTCATCACCGGGTTGTCGCCGGTGTATGACTTGTCCTCGTCCCTGATCTCCTCAATTACGTAGAACTTGTCGCAGCGACCGAAGTATGTGGAACTGCTCGTGTTTCCGATACGGTTGGCATCAGAGGTACCAGTCTCCGAATAGATCACCTTGTCATTGTCGTCGAGGTGTGCATCCGGATACGCCTTTATGAAGTAGTACAATGTCTCTTCGCCATCATCTTCCCCATCCCGAACCTCGAGCCTGTAGTATGTGCTGATATTGTTTACGTCGCCACCGATCCTCGGAGCATCATCGCCGTCTGTTGCGTTGAGTTCGCCGTAGATGTAGCGGAGATCGTTTGTGGTCGTACCATCGGTTATGGTGATCACGACCTGATTCATGTCAACAGGCTCGCTTCCCACCTTGAGCGAGCAGCGCATATCCAGCCGGTAGATCTCATCTGAGTATGTGTCCCAGTCGGATGCGGACGAATTGCTTCCGCCCCTCCAGCCCTCAATCGAGTCGATATCAATGTTTGAGGAGACCTCCTTTGTCGCCTCCTTTCCTGTAGTCTGTGCCTTCTGTTGCAGGACTCCTGATGTCTGTATCAGAACTGCTGCTGCAACAGCAGCGACAAGAACCATCGCGATAAAGATGATCAACGTTCCAATCCCCACCTGAGCACTGCGATTCTGTGTTATATTGTTTCTTTTCATAATTGTTCACCTCACGGATACACTACTACACTTACATGTGTACCAAACGACGATGGCGTCACAAAGTCAACTGTGGTTCCCGCACCACCCTCCGGAATCATGGAGATCGTGACTACGCTTCTCGGATCAAGATCAAGATTCGCCTCACCAACAAGCGGATTGTTGTACTTGAACTTGGAGTCAGAGCCATCCTTTATCGAACCCTGGAGCCAATCGTCGTCCTCGCCTGTGACGATATTATTCGGACCGGTTAAGATGATCATCTTCACAAGGTCCCCTGTGTTCATCACCGGATTGCCAGAGGTATAGGACTTGTCCTCATCCCGAATCTCCTCGACAACATAGAACTTGTCAGCGCGTGCGAAGTACTCGTCCTGCTCAGTACTGCTGATCTTAGCATACGAATCACTCGTCGCATTGTTGGTGAAGACCCCGGCGTCCACAGCGATCACATCGCCTGATGTTCCTGTCGTCGATGATGCCGCCTCACTCCATATAACCGCAGTACCATTGCTGTTCTCAAGTGTGTAATTTGCAGCAGAAAGTCCGGTTCCGTTGTAGTCGGTGTCGACATGCGCATCAGGATACACCTTCTTGAAGATATTCATGGCAGCGGTATGCCCTGCCGCGGTGTTTCCATTACTTGCAGTGGTGGTATCGCCATCCACCAGCAGCCTGTACGTCGTATTCGTAAGACCTGCCCCACTCGCACTCGATGTGTATGTCCCATTACCGGTTCCGGTTTCTGCCTTCGCGGCAACGAGCGACCCGTCAATATACCTGAGATCGTTTGTCATCGTACCATCGGTTATGGTGATCACAACCTGATTCAGGTCAACAGGCTCGCTTCCCACCTTGAGCGAGCAGCGCATATCCAGCCGGTAGATCTCATCTGAGAACGAATCGTTCTTGGATGTTGACGAATTCAGACCGCCCCGCCATCCCTCGATTGAGTCGATGTCGATGTTACTGGAGACTTCCTTTGTCGCCTCCTTTCCTGTGGTCTGTGCCTTCTGTTGCAGAACTCCTGACGTCTGTATCAGTACGGCTGCAGCAACCGCTGCAACAAGAACCATCGCAATAAAGATGATTAGCGTGCCGATACCGACCTGAGCCCTGCGATCCTGCATCATAGTCTTCCCTCTCATAATTCCTCACCTCATGGATACAGATCCACGCTCGAATGCGTGCCAAACGACGACGGTGTCACGAAGGTGACGTCAGTCGATGCGCCGCCCTCCGGGATCATGGAGATAGAGACGGTGGTTCTCGGACTGAGCGTGAGATCAGCCTCACCCACGAGCGGGTGGTTGCTCCCCAGTTGTGCATCAGTTGTGTCCGCTTCACTTCCAAGTGCGGTGTTTCCAGTGACTGTGGTGCCCGGTGCCGTGAGTATGATGATCTTCACGAGGTCTCCGGTGTTCATCACAGGGTTGTCCTTTGTGAATGACTTGTCCTCATCCCTGATCTCGTTGATGATGTAGAACATGTCGCCGCGTGCGAGATAGTTCGTATCGTCAGGATAGTCGGTCGAATTGAAGATGCTTGCATTCACCGCGATCACATCGCCGGATCCTTCTGTTTCCGGAAGACTCCATAGCACCGAAGTAAAGTTACTGACATTGTTATCGCCGTCAGCACGCGTATCAGGATATATGCGCCTGAATACTTCCATGAGATCCGCGTTACTGCTTTCATCAACCAGTATCCGGTATGTCGTGTTTGTGATGCCATCGGCGGCAGCCGATACCCACGTCCCGTTTCCATCGCCCACATAAGCCGTATCAGTCATGAGAGTCCCTTCGATGTACCGGAGGTCGTTTGTGGTCGTGCCGTCTGTTATAGTTATCACGACCTGGTTCATGTCAACAGGCTCACTTCCTACTTTTAGCGATGCTCGCAGATCGAGCCTGTATATCTGACTCGAGAATGTGTCGGGTTCGCTGCTGGAAGCTTGTATTCCGCCCCGCCACCCCTCAATTGAGTCGAGGTCAATGTTGCTGGAGACTTCCTTTGTCGCCTCCTTTCCTGTGGTCTGTGCCTTCTGCTGCAGCACTCCTGAAGTCTGTATCAGAACAGCCGCAGCAACTGCTGCAACGAGAACCATCGCAATAAAGATGATCAAAGTTCCGATACCGACCTGAGCACTGCGGTTCTGTGTCATATTCTTTCTTTTCATAATTCCCCACCTCATGGATATAGATCAACGCTCGAGTGTGTGCCAAATGATGACGGTGTCACGAAGGTGACGTCAGTCGATGCCCCGCCCTCAGGGATCATGGAAATCGAGACTGTGGTTCTCGGACCGAGCGTGAGATCGGCTTCACCTGTAAGCGGATAGTTGTCTGTAAGAGCAGTATCATCTCCACCAGAATACGATTCACCACCTGTGATGGTGCTTGGTCCGGTCAGTATGATGATCTTCACCAGATCCCCGGTATTCATCACAGGATTAGCCTTTGTGAATGACTTATCCTCATCCCGGATCTCGTTGATTATGAAGAACATGTCGCCACGCATCAGATACTTGTCCTGAGTTGTGTTGTCGCAATCGTGGTATGTACTGTTCGTTATCTCGCTGTAGCTGGTGCCACCGCCGTTGACACCATCCCGGAAGACACCGGCATCGACTGCGAGTATGGAACCCGCATCTTCCGGGTCTGACCACACATACGGATCGGTGTAACTGTATGTGATACCTGCACTCGCGTTACCATCCTGTGCCTCGAAGTCATCATCCACATTGGCATCCTGGTACGCCCTCTGGATAATGTCGAATGCATCCTCGTTGCTTTCTGTAGTGCCGGAACCGTCTCCATCGACCAGTATCCTGTATGTCGTATTCGTGATACCTGTGGCTGCACTCGCGGTGTATCTCCCGGTTCCGCTGCTGCCAACAAGAGCCTTTGCGGTCACGAGATCTCCTTCGATGTAGCGGAGGTCGTTTGTGGTCGTGCCGTCTGTTATCGTTATCACGACCTGGTTCATGTCAACCGGCTCACTTCCAACCTTGAGCGAGGCTCGCAGATCGAGCCTGTAGATCTGACTTGAGAATGTGTCTTCCACACTGGATGAAGCATTCATGCCACCCCTCCATCCCTCAATTGAGTCGAGGTCAATGTTGCTGGAGACCTCCTTTGTCGCCTCCTTTCCTGTGGTCTGTGCTTTCTGTTGCAGGACTCCTGATGTCTGGATCAGAACAGCTGCAGCAACCGCTGCAACGAGAACCATCGCAATAAAGATGATAAGTGTCCCGATCCCCACCTGAGCCTGATTGTCTTTGCTAACCCTACGTCTATTGTTTGCTTTCATTGGACAGCCCTCCATGTTATTTACATTATCCAACCCGTTACCCAACTCGCCCGTTGCTGTAACAATATAAGGATATAAACATTGCTTATATATATAGTTTTTGGTTGGAAATTTCAAACACAGGAGTAATATATCTCATAACATATATCTGTTGACTCCGGAGTTATTGGCAATTATACATAACGTATGCAAGTAATGTAGCGACGCAGCCCCCCATAGGAAAGATATAAGTGTGATTGGCACACAGTATATCGTGGGAACAGGGAGGCGGGAGCATCGCGTATTGTGTAAGGTATACACCATATTTACCGAGACTCAACGATATTATATCGTTTTTAATGGCGAGTTCGATCTATACATCCATCGATGGTGTTTTGATGCTGTATCTTTCATTTACCATACTTGAAGTACCACCGAAACCAATCCTGCTCTGTGCTATGTTCTTTGTGATATATAGCGTGTATAGCCTCAACAAAGTGACAGATCAGGAAGAAGATGCTGTGAATATGCCAGAGCGATCTGCTCTTGTGCAGGGCAATGAAAAGATCCTGCTAATTCTTGCGGTTGTCGCGTATATCATGGCGCTGTTTCTGGGCTGGCTTGCAAGCCCGTTTGCATCACTCATCCTACTCGTTCCAATCGTGTTAGGGATCGCATATAGCAAGGATATCCTTTCGATCATTGGAATCCCCCGGTTGAAGGACATATTATTTGTAAAGAGTTTTGTCGTTGCTTTAAGCTGGGCTACCTGTGTAGCACTTTTGCCCTCACTGTATCTTGAAAGTCTCGCCAAACTCTGGTTCATCTTTCCCTTCTTCTTCATCAAAGTATTCATTAACACCGTTCTGTTCGATGTCAGGGATGTGACCGGTGATGCAATGAATGGTGTGACCACAGTCCCGGTCGTTATAGGAGTGTCGTGGACTAAGCGATTGCTGCTGACCCTTCAGTCCCTGCTCGCCCTGTGGACAGTACTGTTTTTAACGTTGTTCAACGATTATTCTCTTGTTTTGATCGCCAGTATGATATATGGGTATCTGTACATTTTATACTTCTGTACCGAAAATAACCGCAACAAGATCCTGTGGGATATGCTGGTGGACGGAGAGTGGATTGTTACCGGAATCGGGCTCTGGGTATATGTGGGCGTATGCCTGGTGTAAAATTTTTCTCTGACTGAGAAAAAACTCTCGATACCAAAATGTTTAATAGACATACTGCATAATAATTCCTTACATGATTCCGGGAATCGATTCGTATGAGGGAGTCAAGGAAGAATTGAAGTTCTTGACGACATCCGGTGTCCGCATCAAACTGCTGGTCAGTCTGAACAAAGAAAACATGACTGTGGATCAATTCAGAGACGAGTTTGGTTATCGGACATCCACCATCCTGCCAGTGCTTGCGGAGCTCAAGTCGAAAGATCTGATATACAAAGAGGACCGCCAATATGGTGTGACACCGTATGGAAAAATCATCTCATCCAAGTTGATCGATTTCATTGAAACACTGTGTATGTTCAAAACACAGGAACGATTCTGGAAGAGTCACGAAACTCATGTGATCCCGGATCTGTTTTTCAGGAATATCGGATCTTTGAGCAGGTCTACCATCATAGAGGATACCCCTGCCGACATTTTTGCGACGCACAAGCATTTTACAGAACGGCTCGCGGAATGTAAAATTATAAATGGGGTTTCCCCATTCATACATCCGGATTTGCCAGATCTGTTCAAAGCGCTCGTCGATGGCGGGGTGGTAGTACGTCTTGTAGTGACATATCCGGTGCTGAAACTGATGTGCGATCGACACAAGGATGTGCTGCAGCATGTTGCAACCATGCCAAACTTCAGTTTGAGGGTGATAGACGAAGATGTGCGAGTAGCGTTTACCGTGACTGAAAAGCTTCTATCACTTGGATTTTTCAGACCTGATGGCACGTATGATTACAGTACGGATCTCGTCAGCGAAGATCCTGCCGCAATCAATTGGGTAAGCGCGCTCTTCACATATTACTGGAACCAATCCACTGACATCACGGAACAGGATTGTACGCGACCCCAGTGATTGACCGATCAACGCAAAGACTTATGCTTCCGGTTGCCATTCCCTGTGACTTCCTCCCCGCTACAAGTAACGGGGCTTCCTGCTTCACGGGGCGCCCAACGGCGCATCTCCACAGGCTTAAATTCCGCACAGTCCGTGCGTACATACGGTTTCGCAAACATCTCGCCAGCACTTTCAGCCTTGCGAGACAGATTGTGTCCGACACGCGGGTATTTAAAGGCTTTGGTGCGGCATTCATCCCCGCTACAAGTAACGGGGTCTTCTGCCGCGTATCTATAAAAGTGGAAAGGCTCACACTATAGGTTACCCTGAACGATCTGATTGTGCCGGTTACCTGCAAACAAGAGCTTAAGTGTATGCCAACGTGACACTTTCAGGGCTTTGAAAGTGGGGTTGTGGCGGTGTGAGGTGTATCGGAACCCCCGACCAAAATTCATGAGCGCATCCATGATAGCACCCTGCCAAAACAATGTTTAAGTACTTTACCGACATATTTGAGACCGTGAGCCAAGAAATACACAAAACCAATAGCAAGAGGCGAATTCTATTTGTATGAGCGGTTTGGCTATAATTATCCTATTGGAACGTTAGAATATATCAATAATTGGTGATACAATGGAACTTGCAGTAATTGGACGCGGTGATTTTACGCTTGGATTCAGGCTTGCAGGCATAAGAAAGACGCACGAAGTCGATGAGGGGTCTATAAATTCAACAGTGCACCAGGCACTCAAAGATCCCGACATAGGAATACTGATCATGCATAACGATGATATCTCGCTTCTTCCGGAGGCGCTGCAGTCAGAGCTCGATGAATCGATCGAGCCGACGGTGGTTCTGGTCGGGGGCGGCGAGACGACTCAGTTAAGAGAAAAAATCAAGAAAGCAGTAGGTGTTGATCTTTGGAAATAAAAGGAACGATATATCGGGTGGCAGGACCGGTCGTGACGGTCATCGATGTGCCCACAAAGATGTATGATGTTGTCAAGATCGGTAACGAAGGACTCATGGGCGAGGTAATCGGTATCGAGGGCGACAAATCGACCATACAGGTGTATGAGGATACGTCAGGCATAGCGCCGGGAGAACCTGTTGAGAATACGAACATGCCACTCTCAGTCGAACTGGGACCAGGGCTCCTTGAGAGCATCTACGACGGCATCCAGCGCCCGCTTCCGGTGCTCATGGAGAAGATGAAGAGCGATTTCATCGAGCGCGGTGTTACTGCGACGGGGCTTAAGCGAGATAAGAAGTGGGAGTTTGTGCCGGCTGTTACCAAGGGCACCAGCGTCGCAGGCGGCGACACCATCGGAACGGTTCAGGAGACTCATAACATCGAGCACAGGATCATGGTTCCGCCGAATATGTCAGGCGTCGTTGACACGATCGAAAAAGGATCGTTCACAGTGGCTGAGTGCGTATGCCGGCTTACAGATGGAACCGAACTCTCGCTGATGCAGAAATGGCCAGTCCGTGCGCCAAGACCAGTTAGCAAGAAACTGATGCCTGATGTGCCACTAATCACCGGACAACGGATACTCGACGGACTCTTTCCGGTTGCAAAGGGTGGTACTGCGGCGATTCCAGGACCTTTCGGGAGTGGAAAGACCGTAACACAACAGCAGCTCGCAAAATGGAGTGATACCGAGATCGTGGTCTATATCGGATGTGGCGAGCGAGGAAACGAGATGGCGGATGTTTTAAACGAGTTTCCAGAACTCGAAGATCCGAAAACCGGCAGACCGCTGATGGAACGAACCGTTCTCATTGCAAACACGTCAAACATGCCTGTTGCAGCGAGAGAGGCGTCGGTGTACACGGGAATCACGATTGCCGAGTATTACCGGGACATGGGCTATGATGTCTCGCTGATGGCGGACTCAACATCAAGATGGGCTGAAGCAATGCGAGAGATATCATCGCGACTCGAAGAGATGCCAGGCGAGGAAGGATATCCCGCATACCTCTCGGCGCGGCTCTCAGAGTTCTACGAGCGAGCAGGAAGGGTGAACACGTTATCAGGTCGCGCAGGATCAGTCACCGTGATCGGCGCGGTATCCCCGCCGGGCGGCGACTTCTCAGAACCGGTGACCCAGAACACGCTCCGCATCGTGAAGGTCTTCTGGGCGCTTGATGCGAAGCTGTCACAGCGCAGGCATTTCCCGTCGATCAACTGGCTCGAAAGCTACAGCTTATACACCGACGCACTATCAGACTGGTATGATGAGCACGTATCCCCGGAATGGTCGGAAATGCGCGGAGATGCGATGGAAATCCTCCAGAAAGAGTCTGAACTCCAGGAGATCGTGCAGCTCGTTGGTTCGGACGCACTCCCAGAGGATCAACAGCTGACAATGGAGGTTGCACGCATGATACGCGAGTACTTCCTGCAGCAGAATGCATTCCACGACGTTGACACGTTCTGCACAATGGAAAAGCAGTATAAATTAATGAGCGCGATCATGAAATACTCCGATCTTGCAATCAATGCTCTTGAGAGTGGAGTCCCTCTCGAAAACATCCTCGCCGTGAAAGCGAAGGACACGCTTGCAAAGGTCAAGTTCGAGGCAGAGTTTGAGCCGACGCTGAAGACCGTTCTTTCTGCGATGGACGAAGAGTTTGAGGGGTTGCGGAGGTAGGTAACATGTTGGAATACAAGACAATCACCGAGGTTTCAGGACCACTGATCTTTGTTGAGAAGACCGAGCCAATCGGCTACAACGAACTTGTTCATATCAAGCTTGCTGACGGCACCACCAAACGAGGTCAGGTTCTCGATACATCGAAAGACATCGTCGTGGTTCAGATCTTCGAGGGCACAGGCGGCTTAAACCGGGAATGCGGGGTCAGATTCACCGGCGAAACAATCAAACTCCCGGTATCAATCGACCTGCTCGGAAGAATCCTCTCAGGATCCGGGGACCCACTCGATGGCGGACCAAAAATCGTGGCTGACGATCACCTTGACATCAACGGCGCCGCCATGAACCCTTACGCAAGACAACCGCCAGCCGATTTCATCCAGACCGGCATCTCCACAATCGACGGCATGAACACGCTAGTCAGAGGGCAGAAACTACCGATCTTCTCAGGATCAGGACTTCCACACAACGAAATCGCCCTCCAGATCGCAAGACAGGCAAAAGTGCCCGGAAGCGAGGAAGCATTTGCCGTGGTCTTCGCAGGGATGGGCATCACAAACGAAGAGGCACAAACATTCATGCACGACTTCGAGCGAACCGGCGCACTTGAACGAGCAGTCGTCTTCCTAAACCTCGCAGACGACCCGGCTGTTGAACGGCTCATCACACCAAGACTCGCGCTCACAGCAGCCGAATACCTTGCTTACGAGCACGACATGCATGTGCTCGTGGTCTTAACAGACATGACAAACTATGCCGAGGCACTCAGACAAATGGGCGCCGCAAGAGAAGAAGTCCCCGGAAGGCGAGGCTACCCCGGATACATGTACACCGACCTCTCAATGATCTACGAGCGAGCCGGCGTCATAAAAGGCAGAAAAGGCTCAGTAACCCAGTTCCCGATCCTCTCAATGCCAGGCGACGACATCACCCACCCAATACCCGACCTAAGCGGGTACATCACCGAAGGACAAATCGTGGTCTCACGAGACCTGCACAGAAAAGGAATATATCCACCAATCAATGTGTTACCATCACTCTCAAGACTGATGAACTCAGGAATCGGAGAAGGACAAACAAGAGATGATCACAAGGCAGTATCTGACCAAATGTATGCAGGTTACGCCGAAGGAAACGACCTCCGAGGACTTGTTGCGATCGTCGGAAAAGACGCGCTCTCAGAACGTGACCGAAAGTTCCTCGAGTTTGCAGACATGTTCGAAGACCAATTCGTCAGACAGGGCAAAGACGATGACCGAGACATCAAAACAACGCTCGAAACCGGGTGGAATCTGCTCGCAGAGCTTCCGGAAGCTCAGCTGACGCGGATCGACAATGAGATGATCGAGAAGTACCATCCGGCACATCGCTCGAAAT